>CBDUKG010000016.1:0-35493 GCA_965367745.1 uncultured Flavobacteriaceae bacterium
CAACAATTGTAATAACAGAAAGAATACCAAATACTTTCCAAATTAATTTTGTGTGTGATATATGTTCTTGTGAATGTGCTGCCATTTTTAATAATTTTAATGAATTAAACTAAGTAGAAGAATGTGAATACAAATACCCAAACCAAATCTACAAAGTGCCAATACAACCCTACTTTTTCAACCATTTCGTAGTGCCCTCTGCGTTCATAAGTTCCAATTATAACATTAAAAAATATAATAATATTAATAAGAACTCCTGTAAATACGTGAAATCCGTGAAAACCAGTTATAAAGAAAAAGAAATCTGCAAATAAGGTTTTACCATATTCATTTACTTTTAAGTTTGCACCATTTACAACCATATTTGCCTCATTTAAATAAGACATTGCATTTTCTCGCGGTATAATTGTTTTCTTTTTCGTTTCAGGATTTATAAGTTCAGTTCTAATTGTTATATCTGGATTTGCATTAAATCCGTCGATCACTTCTTTTAAAGAAAAAGCTGCTAATGCAGGTTCATCAACAAACCAAACACCTTTATTTTTTGTATGCTGTGTTCTTTCAGAATTAGATGATTGTGCAAAACTTTCTAATGTTACTTGATGTCCAGTAGCATCTACAAATTGAATAATTTTACCATCGTTTAATTGAACAGCGCCATAAGAACCATGAATAAAATTTTTCCATTCCCAAGCTTGAGATCCTAAGAATATTACACCTCCAATTATTGTAAGAAACATATAAAATGTTACTTTCTTTTTATTCATTTGATGACCAGCATCAACGGCCAACACCATTGTTACAGAAGAAAATATTAAAATAAAGGTCATTAATGCCACATAATACATTGGCGCATGTACACCATGTAAAAAAGGGAAATGTGTAAATACTTCATCGGCAATTGGCCAAGATTCAATAAATTTGAAGCGCATTAAACCGTACGCAGCTAAAAACCCTGAGAATGTAAGTGCATCAGATAAAATAAAGAACCACATCATCATTTTACCATAACTTGCACCTAATGGTTTGTTGGTTCCACCACTCCAAGTTTTTTCATTAGTTTTAGTAGCAACAGTAGCTTCCATATAAGATTTGTTTTGATTTTTTTAGTTTAGTTCCGCCAAAAATACATTTTTTTTTCATTATCTAATAAAATAGAAAAATAAAAACAGATAAATCCATAATATATCAACAAAATGCCAGAAAATAGCACCTAATTCTAAGCCTAGGGAATCTTTTGATGAATATTTATGGTTGAAATGATTAAAAATTACGACTAAAACTACAATTAAACCTGCAGCAATATGCGCAATATGGGCAAGCGAGATACCAATAATAAATGATGACTTTACAGTACTTTGTGCACCAGCGAAAACAAATCCAGCGTCGAAAAGTTGATTAAATCCTTCAAATTGAAAAAATACAAATCCTATTCCTAAAATTAATGTACTTAAAAGTAAGACGCTTGTTAATTGTCGGTTGTCTTTTTTTATAAAATGTTTTGCCAACATAAAAGTGATACTGCTTATAATAATTAAAAGAGTGCTTATATAAAATGCATTTGGCAAATCAAAAGAAACCCAATCGGCTCTTTTCCTACTTACAACATAAGCACTTGTTAGGCCGGCAAACATCATAGTCATACTAATCATAGAAACCCAAAGCATTGGTTTAGCAGATTTTCTTTTGGCTTGTTTATACTCTTGTTCTAAAGTTACTTTCATCCGTTTATTTTTTTTAATGTAAAAATTTATCAATTACGTAAATTACCTGAATTAAGGTTATATATAAAACACTTGATAACATTAATTGTCGAGCTTCTTTATTAGTTTGATGTTTGTATAATTTAATAGCATAATAGAGCATTGTGCTTCCTAACGCAACTAAAATTATAGCGGTAACTGGGTAAATATAAAAACTTCCTGTTAATTTTAAAACAGGAATTACAGAAACAATTATTAAACAACAGGTATAAATTATAATTTGAATAACTGCTTTTTTGTTTTTTTGTCCCATTGGCATTAGGTTAAAACCCGCTTTTTTATATTCATCGTATTGTAACCAAGCTATTGCCCAAAAATGTGGGAATTGCCAGAAAAACTGAATTAAAAACAACATTCCTGGTTCAATAGAGAAAGCGTTTGTTGCAGCTACCCAACCCAGCATAAAAGGAATTGCTCCTGGAATTGCGCCAACAAAAACAGCTAACGGAGTAACAGCTTTTAAAGGTGTGTAGATACTTGTGTATAAGAATATAGAAATTGCACCAAATAAGGCACTTTTAGGATTGATGCTATATAAAATTGCTAAACCAACAATAGTAAATGAAATGGCAATTACAAGCGCCATAGAAACATGCATTCTGCCCGTTGGTAATGGCCTATTCATAGTGCGTTTCATTAAAGCATCGGTATCTTTTTCTATAATTTGATTGAAAGCATTAGATGCTCCTACCATTAAATAACCTCCAACAGCTAATAAAGCAAGTATTGAAAATTCAATTTTTTCAGCAGCTAATAAATATCCTGCGAGTGAAGAAAATACAACACTTAGCGATAAGCCTACTTTTGTTAATTGTTTAAAATCATTAAAAATGGCAGTAAAGTTCATGTTATTTTTATAAGATTTTGAAGGTACGTGCATTATTTTTATTTGAATCTCTGCAAAGATATTTTATTATTACACATTTACAACCTTAAAATAAGGAGATTAAAAAAATATTTCAAATAAATTTTAGAAAACGCTTTGTTGTTATCATAATTGTATTAAATTTGCACTCGCATTTGAGATAATAAATGCCAAGTTCATAAAAAATAATGACTGCGAAAGTAGCTCAGGGGTAGAGCATCACCTTGCCAAGGTGAGGGTCGCGGGTTCAAATCCCGTCTTTCGCTCTACAATATATTATAATACCAATGCTCGAGTGGTGGAATTGGTAGACACGCTGGACTTAAAATCCAGTGGACTGTAAGGTCCGTATGGGTTCAAGTCCCATCTCGAGTACAAAAACTCTTGTTAATCGTTTGATTTTCAAGAGTTTTTTATTTTTACTCCAAGCTTTTTTATTTAGTAATTATTTTCAAGATTCTAAATTTAAGTAATTACTTCAAGAGTTAAAATAACTAACTTTAACCCTTTTAAACTTTAAGGCTCCATAGTTCAAGGGATAGAATAGAAGTTTCCTAAACTTTAGATCCAGGTTCGAGTCCTGGTGGAGTCACTTTTTATAGATTTAACACATTGAAAACGAGCAAATTATACTCTAATAAATGTGTCCGAACTATTTTTTAAAAACATTTATAGGCAATTTATGCCTTTTTGTAAGTTTTATCTAAATAAAAATACCAACAATCTATATTTTCCTGCACCTCATCGAATATTGAAGCAATCACTGCTTTTAGTTTTTACTTTTGAGGCAGCAATTGTGCTCAATTATTAAAATTATTATCTAAAAGACAAAAAAATGGATACTATAAAATTACAATCAAAAATTACAAACGTTATTTTAAGTGGTGGCTCAGGAACTCGTTTATGGCCATTATCTCGCAATAATAATCCAAAGCAATTTTTACAATTATTTAATGGTAAGTCTTTATTTCAGCACACGTTGTTACGCAACCAACAAGTAGTTGATGACTTCATGTTGATAACCAATGAATCTCAATATGATGCAGCTGAAAAACAAGCAGATGACTTAGGAATTAAAATTACTCATAAAATTATTGAACCAGTTGGAAGAAATACTGCACCTGCAATAGCATTGGCTGCCTTATCGGTTGATAAAGAGACAATTCTATTTGTAACGCCTTCAGACCATATGACTGCTGATGAAAAGTTATACGAAGAATGTATCAATAGCGCAATTAAATTAGCGCATGAAAACAGAATTGTTACTTTTGGAATAAAACCAACCGAACCGCATACTGGCTATGGCTATATAGAGTTTGAAAATGATGAAGTAATACAATTTAGAGAAAAACCAAGTGCTATAGATGCTCAATTATTTTTAGAAAAAGGAAACTTTTATTGGAATAGTGGTATGTTTTGTTTTAAAGCAGGTGTGTTTTTAGAGGAATTACGCAAATACCATCCAGAAATGTTAGCAGCTTGTGAAAAAGCATTGCCAACAATTGAAAAAGGAGTTGTTGGTTTGGAGGCAATGAAAGCAATCCCTGCAGATAGCGTTGATTATGCTGTATTGGAACATAGTAAACTGATCAAAACAGTCGCATCTAATTTTTATTGGACTGATTTGGGCTCTTTTGATGCGATCATCAATTATTTTGAAGAAGGAAACGAAGTAGATAACTTACAGCAAATTGAAAACCCAAATGGAAATAGTTTTGTATTTAGTAAAAAGAAAGTAGTTGGTGCTGAAATTGCAAATGTAATTATAGTCGATACAGAAGATAGTATCTTAATTTTGCCACGCTCAAAAAGTGATTTGGTCAAAGGAATATATAATAATGTAAAAGAACAAAATCTTGAACTAGTATAATAATCCTGAATTGTAAGATTAAGTCACAAAAAAGAAATTAGAATTAAAATGGAAAAAGAAATGAAAATAGGAATAACATTTAGTGCATTTGATTTATTACATGCCGGTCATATAAAAATGTTAGAAGAAGCTAAAAGTAAATGTGATTATCTAATTTGTGGGTTGCAAACAGACCCAACATTAGATAGACCAGAAAAAAATCATCCAATTCAATCAGTTGTTGAAAGATATATTCAGCTTAAAGGGTGTAAGTATGTTGATGAAATTGTACCATATGCTACTGAACAAGACTTAGAAGATATATTGCGTTCTTTTAAAATTGATGTTCGAATAGTTGGTGATGAGTATGAATTTAAAGATTTTACGGGAAAAGCATATTGCGAAGAAAAAGGAATTGAATTGTATTATAATAAGAGAGAACATCGTTTTTCAAGTAGTGGTTTACGCAAGGAAATAGTTAAGAAGGAAGTGAAAAGTTAAGCCTAAAAACATAAGAATATTTTAAAGCTATATTTCTAAAAAGTATATTAATTAATAACCTTAAATAATTTTTTTAGGAATAATTGCAGCACCAATAATCTAAGTTTTAGAAACCATTCGTCGATACTTTTTTGCATTTCAACGATAGTTAATGAGAATTTCAACGAATAAACGCTTAAATTCAACTTAGAATTTTAAATTTTACAAAGCGTTAAAGAATTTTAAAACGGCTACTTATGAATAATAAATTAACAATTCTTCTTATTGAAGATGATATGATAGAGGTAATGAAATTAAACAGAACAATTTCTAAACTTGAATATCCGCATAAAATTATTGAGGCTAAAAATGGTGAAGATGCTTTGAGTATTTTATATAAAAAAGATCGGTTACCTGATATTATTTTATTAGATTTAAACATGCCAAAGTTAAATGGTATAGAATTTTTAAGCATTCTTAAAAATGATAGTGAATTAAGGTATATACCAACTATTATTTTAACCACATCAAATAATCGTAAAGATATGTTAGAATGTTATAAAATTGGCGTTGCTGGGTATGTAATAAAACCATTAAAATTTAACGACTATGTTGAATTGATTAAAAGAGTTTTAGATTATTGGAGTTGTAATGAATTAATAAAAGGTTAAAAATGAAAGGAATTGTATTTACGGAGTTTTTAGAAATGGTTGAAGAAACTTTTGGACTAGAAACAGTTGATTATATCATTTATAAATCGGAATTAAAATCAGAAGGTATTTATACTTCCGTTGGAACGTATGATTTTTTTGAAATGCTAAGCTTAATATCTAATTTAAGTGAAAAAGTAAAAATTCCTGTTCCAGAATTAATATATGCTTATGGTTTATATTTTTTCAATGTTCTTCTTAGAAATCATAGTAATATTATAGCGCTTTACGCTTCACCTTTAGATATGTTAGCTTCCGTTGAAAATCATATACACATTGAAGTTAGAAAATTATATCCTGGAGCAGAATTACCAACTTTTAAAATAGTTAAAAAAGAAGAGAAATTTATTGAAATGATTTATTATTCTGATAGAGGCTTGTATATGTTTGCTAAGGCTTTAATGGATAAAACTTTTGAACATTTTAATAAAAGTGCAAAAATAACTTATGAATTATTGAAAGAAGATGGAACTGAGGTTAGATTTTTAATTTCAGAAAACAATGGTAAACAATAATAAAATTGAAATTTTTGAAAGAGCTCTTAAGCGTGAAAAAGCTGCCAGAAAAGCAGCTGAGAAAATTCTTGAGCAAAAATCATACGAACTTTATAATTTAAGCGAAGAGCTAAAAGTTTCAAATATAAAGTTAGAAGAATCTTTAAGTCAAAAAACATCTGAATTAGAAGGTGTTTTTTTAAATATTATTGATGCCTATATTGTTATGGATATGATGGGCAATGTTTTAAGCATGAATGATGCTGCTATTGAAATGTTAGGCTATGATATAAACAAAGAATCAATTAACTTAACTACAATTGTTAAGGAAGAGTATTTAGAGTATACTGAAAAAGTATTTAAAGAGTTATACGAAAAAGGATTTTATAAAAATTACCAAGCAATACTTAAATCTAAAAATAACGAAGAAAAGCTAGTTCAGGTTAATTCAAGTATTATTTATAATAAACAAGGAAAACCTATTGCTGCCCAAGGTATTTTAAGAGACATTACTCAAGAAAATATTTACAAAGAACTTATAGAGCAACAAAAGAAACAGTTAGATATAATTGTTGATCATTCACCAATAGGAATTTCTTTATCTAGAAAAGATGACATTGGTTTAATCAAGGCAAATAATTCGTTAACCAAAATGTTAGGTTTTACACACGAAGAATTTAAAAAGATAAAACTTCAAGATCTCACATTTGATGATGATAAACAAATTTCAGAAATAAAACGTGCTGAGCTTTATAATAACAAAATTGAATCCTATTCTTTAAATAAAAGGTATATAAAAAAAGGCGGAGAAATTGTTTGGGCGAAAACTTCTGTAACTGGAGTTAAAGATGCTGAAAATAAAGTAAAATACCATGTTACAACAATTGAAGATATTACCAAAGAAAAGGAAGCTCTTGAAAATTTAAAAGATTCTGAAAACAGACTTTCAACGTTAATTGTTCATCTTCAATCTGGAATTTTATTAGAAGACAATCTCAAAAATATACAAGTAGTAAACAAAAAATTCTGTTCCTTATTTGGTCAATGTGAAAATGACAATTCATTTCAAGGGCAAAAAGTTTCTTATTTTCATGAAAAAGTAAAACATTTATTTAAAGACCCTGAACAATTTTTAAAGATCAATAGCCTTGTAATGCAAAAAAACAATGAGGTTTATAAGCAAGAATTAGAACTTTTAGACGGCAGAGTTATTGAAATAAATGGGATTCCAATTGTTCAAGATGGAGTTTACAAAGGATATTTATGGAGCTTTTATGATATTACTATTGGTAAAAGATATGAGCAAAGTTTAAAAGCTCAAAAGGAAAAATACAGTAGTATAATCGCTAATATGAATTTAGGATTACTTGAAGTTGATAATGATGATGTGATTTTATTAGCGAATCAAGGTTTTTGTGATATTAGTGGTTATTCGATGAACGAATTGGTTGGTAAAAAAGCAGCTGATTTAATTTTAACCGACGACAGTAAAGAGGTTTTTGATTTAAATATGAATAGGAGAGAAGAAGGTATTTCCGATTCGTATGAAGTTAAAGCAACATCTAAAAGCGGTGAAGTTCGGAATTGGCTCATAAGTGGCGCTCCAAATTATAATGTAAATGGGGAGTTAATAGGTTCTATCGGAATTCATTTAGATATTACTCAACAAAAAAATTTAGAAAAGCAAAAAGAGGAATTATTAAAGAGCCTAGAAAAGCAAAATGAGCAATTAAATGAATATGCGCATATTGTGTCTCATGATTTAAAATCGCCTTTAAGAAGTATTTCTGCATTATTAAGTTGGACGAAAGAGGATTTTGCTGAAAAGATAGGTGGCGAAAGTCTTATCAATCTTAATTTGATGGAAGACAAGGTTGAGAAAATGGATAAATTAATTGGAGATATTTTAAATTATTCTAGTATTGAGGATCAAGGTATGAATAATAATGATGTTAATGTTAATGAGGTTGTTGAAAGAATAATTGACACCATATTTATTCCAGATCATATTAAGGTGCTGATTAAAAGAAAATTGCCTACTGTAAAGGCTGACCCAACCAGATTGCAACAACTTTTTCAAAATTTAATGAGTAATGCTATAAATTATATTGATAAAGAAAAAGGGTTGGTAGAGGTCGATTTTGAAGACACTAAAGATTTTTATGTTTTTTCTATTAAAGACAATGGAGTTGGAATTCCAAAAGAATACCACGAGAAAATATTTAAAATATTTAATACACTAGGTGGTTTTGAAAAATCAACAGGAATTGGTCTAAGCATTGTTAAAAAAGTTGTAGAATTATATAAAGGTGAAATTTGGTTAGAAAGTGAAGTAGGTGTCGGAACAACCTTCTTTTTTAGCATTAAGAAATAAAAGAATGAAGGTAGTACAAGCGCAAAAAACAGATAATTTAGAATGGGAATTTTTATCAGAAAACATCCCATTAAATAACCCATTAGTATTAATTTTTGGAAATCGTTTTTTATTAGAACAAAAAGAAGTAATAAAAGACATAAGAAAGCAATTTCCATATGAGAACCTTGTTTTTGGATCAACTTCAGGAGAAATAATAGGAGGAAATGTGCATGATAATTCAATTATTGTAACTGCAATTGAGTTTGAGAAAAGTACTTTTGAAATTAGAACAGCTAATATTTTAGATTTCGATAAGAACGCAAAACAGTTAGGTGAAAAGTTAATAAGTGAACTGCCTTCAAAAAACTTAAAACATGTTTTTGTTTTATCCGAAGGGAGCTTTGTTAATGGAAGTGCTTTAATTGAAGGAATTGAAACTTCTTTTAAAAATAATATTTCCTTAACTGGCGGAATGTGCGGTGATGGTGCAAGGTTTGAAAAAACAGTTGCGTCTTATAAAGAAGATCCAAAAGAAGGAGAAGTTATAATTATTGGGTTTTATGGAGCATCATTAGAAATTTCGTTTTCTAGTGTTGGTGGCTGGAGCCCTTTTGGTCCTGAACGAATTATAACAAAATCTGAAGGAAATGTGTTATTTGAAATTGACAATTTACCAGCGTTAGATTTGTACTCAAAATATTTGGGAGATAAAGCTTCAGAACTTCCAAAGGCATCTTTACTTTTCCCTTTAAATGTAACTCCAAAAGGAAAATCTAAACCTGTAGTGAGAACTATTTTATCAATAGATAAAGAAATTAATTCAATGACTTTGGCAGGAGATGTTCCTGAAGGTTCAAAAGTTCAGCTAATGATGGCATCTGTTGATGCAATTGTTGGTGGTGCTTATGATGCTGCAAAATTAGCAATGGAACATCGAAAAAACAATCCACAATTGGCATTGTTGGTAAGTTGTATTGGGCGTAAATTGGTTTTAGATCAAAGAGTAGAGGAAGAAATAGAAGAGATAATTAATAGTATTGGAGATAAAACAAGTATAGCTGGTTTTTACTCTTATGGTGAAATGGCTCCTTTTTATGGAGCGCAAAATTGTGAATTGCACAATCAAACAATGACTTTAACCTTAATTAGTGAATAGTGAATTCGTTATTAATTAGACAATTAAAAAAACATCTACCTGCCGAATTAGCGCAGGACGAAAATCTTAAAGACTTTTTTAAGGCTATTAATAATTCCTATAATAATTATGAAGATCAGCTAAATATGTCTCAAAGAGCAATGAGAATTAGCTCTGATGAACTTTTTGAAGCAAATTCAAAGCTTCGAGAGGATGCAGAAAATCAAAAGAAAATAATTAAAAGTCTTAACTATGTTGTAAGAGTTTTAAAGTTAAAGTCTTTCGATAATAATGATGAAATTATGCAAACCGTTGACTTAACTAGCTTTATAGAAGAACAATCTAAAGAAATCTTAAGAGTAAATAAACAGCGGGAAGATTTATTAAAACATTTAGAAAACAAAAATGAGGAATTAAATAATTATGCCCATATAGTTTCACATGATTTAAAATCTCCTTTGCGAAGTATAGATTCATTAATTAACTGGGTTTTAGAAGATGATAATAATGCTATAAATAAGGATAGTAAGGATTATCTAGATTTGATATTGAAAAATGTTGAAAAAATGGACGCCCTAATTAGTGGAATTCTTAATTATTCTACAATTGATAAGGCTGAATTGGATCGATATGAAGTTGATACGCATTACTTAGTAACAGAATTAAGTGAGATTTTATTTGTGCCAAAAAACGTTACCTTAACTATTAAAAATAATTTACCTGTAATAATAGGAGATAAGTTTAGGCTCCAACAATTATTTCAAAATTTAATACAAAACGCAATACAAAGTATTGAAAAAGAAGCAGGTTTTGTAGAGATTGGTGTTGTTGAAAAGGAAGCTGAATGGCAATTTTATGTAAAAGATAACGGAGAAGGAATTTCAGAACAATATTTCAATAAAATATTTAAAATATTTGAAAAAATTGATAATAATCAAAATGCAACAGGTATTGGTTTAGCCATTGTAAAAAGAATTATTGATTTTTATGGAGGGAAAATTTGGCTTGAAAGTCAAGTTTCGAAAGGAACCACATTTTATTTCACGATTCCAAAATAATTATAATGAACGAAAAACCGAATTTAAATTATTTAAAAGAAATTTCTGGTGGCGATCTAGAATTTGAAGAAAAGCTACTTATAATTGTTAAAAAAGAACTTCCAGAAGAAATAAATACCTATAAAAAATTTCTAAACGAAAATAATTTTAAACAAGCTGCAGAACTTGTGCATAAAATTAAACATAAAATTAGTATTTTAGGTCTCGAAAAGAGTTATCAGCTTGCAATAGATTATGAAGAAGATTTAAAAAAGGATAACTTAAATCTAAAAATAGAATTTGAAGAGGTATTAAATTCTATGATTTGTTTTATAAAAACAGTTTAAAAATTTCTGTATGAAAAGTATTATTATTGATGATGAAGAAATGGCGAGAGCTATTATCGGTAAATTAAGTTCTAATAATAAAAATCTAGATTTAATTGAATCTTTTTCTAATGCAATTGAAGCAATTAAATATTTAAATCAGAACAGTGTCGATCTTATCTTCTTAGATATTCATATGCCGACTTTTACAGGATTTGATTTATTGCAAACTTTAAAAAATCCTCCAAAGGTAATCCTAACAACATCCGATAAAAACTTTGCAATAGAAGCTTTTGAATACGATTGTATTGTAGATTATTTAGTAAAGCCAGTAACACAAGAACGTTTTGATAAGGCAGTTCAAAAAGCAACTTTATTTTCTCAAACCAGTAAAGTTGAAACAAAATCAAAAGACACTGAAGTTATTAATGAACTGTATGTAAATATTGATAGAAGATTGGTTAAAATAAATTTTGCAACCATTAATTTAATTGAAGCAAAAGGAGATTATATTTTAATAAAAACAGATTCTAAAAATTATACGGTACATTCTACAATGAAAAAAATTGAAGAAAAATTACCAGATGATTTATTTTTAAAAGTACACAGATCGTTTATTATCAATACTAAAAAAATTATTGATATTGAAGATAATAGTGTTCTTATTGGAAATAATGTTATTCCGGTTAGCAGATCCAATAGACCAGAATTAATGAAGCGTCTTAATTTACTTTAGCTTAATTCATTCACCTTAACATATCAACACTTTATCGATAGTGTTTTTGTAATCAGCGAAAATTTGATTTAAAATAAGTTTCTATACATATTTTTACATAGAAATTTATATAGATATGATTAAAAAATACTTTTTTATTTATTTTATTGCTTTAATACTTATTAATCAATTTGGGTATTCTCAAACTACTAGTATTGTTGAACAAACAAATGGTACTTGGATACCAATTATGCAAGGTGATAATTTTGACCCAAATGATGATCAACAATCAAATGCTGATCAAGATTTTGTTGGAAATGCAAATTATGCATTGGTTGAAACTAAAAAGGAGACTACTACATTTAGTGATGGAATTACAGATGATGTTTATTATTTTAGGGTTAGAATGGCCGAAATGAATCCACTAACATCTTTTTATTTAGGTATAGATGTTTCTGGTGATATGATTGCGGATGTATTTGTTGAAGCAAATTGGAAAAGCCAAACTCCTTATGTGTCTTTTCATCAACGAGATTATTCTAAAACTGGACTTTCACCATCTCAGACCTCTTGGTTAAATGGGACAAGAAATGGTGAATTACAATTAACAAACAGAAATGCTGGAATTTATAATTATTCAGCTGGAACCGATATTGATGGGGCTGGCCCGGATTCTTGGTTAGAATTTGGTTTTACTGAAGAAAGTATTAAAGCATATGTTTTAAATACTTTTGGAATTATAATAAATGGGGATTCTGCAATCGCATTATATGGATTTACATCAACAAGCCAAACATCAAACGGTGATATTGGAGGTATTAACGATAAGGAACCTGGAGTTTTAGATAAATCTTGGGCAGAATTAGGGATTATTATTAACGGTACTTTAAATAATATTACTTCTGGTGAAATTTTAAGACCAGCAGTAAATCAATTAACAACAGAAGATGCTACCCCAACTCTTACAGGTACTTGGGGTGGAGAGATGTTAGGAGATGATAGTTTAACGGTTACTGTTAACGGTTATACCTATGGTGTGGAAAATGGCTTAATTATAGATAATACTTCCTGGAGTTTATCAATTTTAGCTCCAGAATTTATAGAAGGAAGTTATGAAGTTGTAGCAACAACTAGTAGATTGTCAAATGGTAAATCTAAATCAGATGCTTCAACGTTAGAATTAGTCATTTTAGCTCCGCCAACCACTACAGTTACTTCTGCAAATGACGGAGGATTAGAGAGTAATGGTGATTTGGCAAATTTAATTGCTAAAAGAAATTTTAATAGAATAAAAACCAATAATCAATTAAATAAAAAGCAAAAACAATCTAAATTTTCAAAAAAAGGAATTCAAAGTAAATCAAGTGAAAGTGGTATTAATTTGTCTACTTTATTTCCTGAATCTGGATTCAATACTACAGAAACCGCACATATATCTACAGCTGAAGATTTATTAAATGTAACAAATGCAATACAAATTTTTGGAGTTGATTATTATCTAGGGACTACAGAAAATAGAGTTGCTGCAGTTTTAGCTACTGAAACCACAGGTAAAGTTTATGATCATTCAAAAGTAATTTGTGATAGATTAAATAGTTCCTCATTAATTGATGCTACAGTTTCTACGGTTAAAGGGCATCAAATTATTATGCTTCAGATTGAGCGTGATAATGGATTGATAGAATATGCTTTAAATTTTTCAATAGAGCTTTTAAATGCTGAAAATAAATTACATAGTTACTGGAGTATTGAACAATATCCAGGAGGTGATTATATGAATTTTCAAATTTGGGGAAGCACCAAAGATCAAGTAGATTTTATTGCAGATAAAATTATAACAAATATAGAGTCATCTACAGTTGTAAATTTATCTAGTGATACTATAACAGATGAAAATAGAGTTCCTTCGGTTTTTGTAAAAAAGGGATCTTATAAAAATGGAAAGCTACATTTATATATAAAAAACAAATCAAAAGATAGCTCCTTTTACTTTGAAGGTAATAAAAGAAGTACAGAAAAGTCTAGTTCTGAGTATTTATCTCAAAACATTAATTTATCTGGTAATAATGAGGAGTTAATAATTTTAGAAACAGGGAATTTATTTGATATTGGATTTTCTATAAAAGGAGAAAACTCAATTCAAACCGATGCTATTTATTTGGCTGATGGGCCTTGGGGAATAGATTATTTAGCTGACCAAGCCAATACTATTGAATTTGACGTTCAGCAAAGAGCTATTGAAATAAATACTGCTAAATATGAAATTGAAAGAAAATCTTCTGTAAAAGGAAATGTTAAAGGTGTAGTAAATTTATTTAGAAATATTATTGCGGGTAATTTGGCTTTTGAAGCAGAAAAATTTGGAGTTTTAGAGTTTAATAGTGTTAATAATTTGCCTATTGAGGTGGTTTTAGTGACTGAGAATTTAACAGATTGGAATAAAAGATTACGATACCAAATAGCACCAAATGCATCTGAAAAGAAATATGAGATAGCTTTTAAGGATTTTAAAAATGGAGATGGTAATCCTGAAAAAATCACTAAAATAGTTGGTGTTGTATTTTCCATAATCGGGGATTTTAATCAATTTAAAGCCTTTAATTTAGAAATAGGGAAGCTTGCTTTTCTTCAAGATTCAGATCAAGATGGTATTATAGATGAATTTGATAATTGTATGAATACTCCATATGGAGTTGATATTAACACATCAGGTTGTTTTAATTTACCTTCAGATAATTTTAATATTACTGCATTTGGAGAAACTTGTCCAGACATAAAAAATGGACAATTAATAATTTCAGCTAATAAAAATTATGATTATGAAACGACTATTAACGGAGTGAAATATAATTTTTCAACTGAAGATATTGCAATTTCCGATTTATCCCCAGGTATATATAACTTTTGTGTAAATGTTTTAGGTGATTTTGATCCAAATGAAAAGGTTAACAATTGCTTCTCTATTGAAATAACAAATGGAAGTGTTCTGTCAGGTAAAGCGAGTGTAAATTCGGGTAAAGTATCTATAGATATTGAGGAAGGAACTGCGCCATACAATGTGTTTGTGAATGGGATAAGTATTTTAAAAACAATATCAACTTCCTTTGACTTAGATGTTAATTCTGGTGATGAGGTTATGGTCAAATCAGATGTTATTTGTGAAGGTGTATTCTCAAAAATAATAGAAACTACAGATGTATTTACAGCATATCCAAACCCAACTAATGGGACGTTTCAAATTTCAATGCCTGCTTTGCAAAAAGAAGTAACAATTGAAATATATAATATGAATGGACAGTTAATTTCAAAACAAAATTATTCCAATGTTTATGGGAGGGTTCAATTAAATTTAGATGATAAGCCAAAAGGAGTTTATGTGGCCAAGTTGAATTTAGATAAGCCAGTTGTTCTTAAAATTGTAAAACAATAAAAAATGAAAAAATATTTATATTTAATATTAGTAGTGAATTTTTTAATAGCTTGTGGAGAATCAGGAGATGATCTAGAATCAATTGCGGTTGTTGAAAATAAAACACCTTCGATACCAGTTCTTATGGCTCCAGTAAATAATTTATTGTGTACCGATAATACGGTTACTTTTAATTGGGGTTCTTCATTAGATTTGGACGGTGATACCATTAATTATACAATGCAAATTGCAACAGATAATCTGTTTTTACAAATTGTTCTAGACACTAATATAAAAGAAACAAAAACTACTTTTACATTAGATAAAGGAAAGGCATACTATTGGAGAGTTAAAGCGACCGATAGTAAAAATGAATCAAGTAGTTTCTCATCAATCTTCCAGTTTTATACGGAAGGAATTGCTTCTGAAAATCACTCACCATTTTCACCAGGGTTAGTAAGTCCTAAATTAAGTTCTGTAGTGCAAACAACAACGGCAACTTTGGAATGGACGGCTAGTGATGTTGATAACGATACTTTAGTGTTTGATATATTTTTTGGTACACAGAATCCACCTTTGCAAAAGTTTAGCGCTAATCAATCTGAAACAATTTTAAATGTTGAAGTAGCATCTTCAAAAGAATATTTTTGGAAGGTAGTTGTGAAGGATTCAAAAGGAGCGCAATCAATTGGGCAGGTTTGGAATTTTAAAACTGATTAGAAACCATTCGTCGATACAAATAGATTGTTTATTCGAAAATCATAAAAGTGAGTTCTAAAAATCTCTAATTTAGAAGTGAACTTATTAATTAGTTAAGTTAAATTAATAGTGTGATATATAAATTATTTAGTACCCCATTTAAAACCGAAGTTTCTTCGGTTTTTTTATTCTATTATTTCTTTAAAAATATAGGTTTTCTCGTTAAATACCATTTTAAAACAACACCAACTTCTGTAAAAGTAAAACCAGCTGCAGTAGCAGAGGCGATATTACTTCGAGTTCCATAAATATTTGTTATGAACCTTTCAGATATATTATAGCCTAATTTAGCCTGCACTCTATATGTAGATTGCTTAGGCTGGTCTTCAATATATTGATAACCAGTGGCAGCATTTAAGCTATAAAATAGTTTTTTATCATTTTTTGAAATATCAATAAATACTTCCACAGCATTAAATTTTTCAGGGCTAAAATAAGTTTCAGGCACTTGATTTTTAAAGGTAATATATTGGAAATTTAAACCTCCCTTAAATGCGGGTTTCGATAAGAAATTATAATACAAGGAAGTAAACAAAAGATTTCTTTCATTTTCATCTGTCTGTGTTGTATATAAATACTGAGTATACCAACCAAATTTAAAATTTGTACTTAGATTATAATTTAGAATAAGGTTATTTGATGCAATTTCTTTATCAACTAAGTCGGCATTAAAATTTTGAACTTCTCTTTTATATCCAATCTCTAAATCTTGAAGTTTTAAAGGTTTCATTTTAAAAAACACTTCGGCTAAAAGTTGAGAGTAGTTGTTACTGTAAGAATTTGCTCGAGAAATACCTCCTTTGGCATTAAAAATAATTTTTGGATGTAATTGATATTGTAATTCTAAATTAAAATTATTTGATTTCGCTTCATTTTTAGAAACAGTATTTTCGGTTTTTCTATATTCATAATTGGCAGAAAAACTTAAACTTGTATTAATTGGGAACGTAATTTTTGTAAAAGATGAATAAGCTACGTTATCGCCGTTATCAAAAGTATAGCTTAGTTTTTCTTCAACATAAGGTGTATAGTTTTTATTTATTTTGTTTAAAAACCCTACAGCATCTTTTTGGTTTTTAAAAATATCCAGCGTTTTAAATACGCCGCTATATGCTTTATTTATTTCACCATTCGCAAAATATGCATTAGTACTTCCAAGGTTACCATCAAATGACAGCGAATCTTTTTTTAATATTTGTTCATAATCGGCAATAGTTTCTTTAAAATCGCTTCTGTACATTCCTAAGGTTGCACGAAGCGCCAATACCCAATTCTGTTCGCCATAATCCAATATTAAGTCCTTAATTTTTGTTTCGGCCTCTTTAAATTTTCTATTCCAAATAAGTGCTTGTGTATACCTTTCAAAAGTTTGTTTTGTTAAAGTAGTGTCTTTTATAATTTTAGATTTTAACAAAGCAGTTTTAGAGATTTCTAATGCGCTTTTATCTTTTTCATTAATATGTGCAACAAGGGACAACCCATTCAAAGCTAGTAAACTATCTTTTGCATTTGTTGCTATTTCTTTATAAATTTTGGTTGCATTGTCCGTTTCTTTTGTCATTAAATAAATATTTACCTTATTTAATAAGGTTTCTTTATCATTTGGAAAATCTATTAAGTTTTCATTTAAAAGTGAAAGAGCTTTGCTATAATTTTGTTTTTGAACAAATTCATTTGCATAACCTAAACGAATGTATTTTTTAGAAACCATTGCATTTGGGTTTTTAACTGAAATTTCTAATGCTTTATTTACATAAATAAGTGCATTTTCATATTCTTTCAAGTTTGAAAATGTATTTGCAAATCCCAGTAAAGCTGCAAAGTTAGTAGGGTTTTCTGCAACAAGTGTTGTATAATAAACCTTAGCGTTCTCAAATTGTTTTCCCCATAAAAGTGATTCTGCATAGTTTAATTCAATTTCAAGATCTTTAGGATATTCTTCTAATAAATTGGTAAATATATTAACAGCTTTTGGAGCGTTGCCGTTTAAACCAACAGCTCTTCCGTAACATAAATTTGCAGTTTTGTTATTGGGATAATCAACTAGTATTTTTTGAAAAAAGATTTCAGCTTTATCAAATTTTCCAGTTTCTAAGTATTGAAAACCTTCTTGCATGTTTTGACTATAAACGGAAGATGTTATAATAAGGACTATTGATAAGCATATTTTTTCAAGAAATTTCATTCTCATTTTTTTAAGTTATTAAGTATTGCAATTTAAGTATAAAGAACTAATAATTCATCGATAAAAAGGCGCATTTCATCGAATAAACAAACCCTTTCGAGCTGATGTTGATGATATTTGTATCAGAAATAACAATAAAAGAAAAAAATTATGGCACTTACAATTACAAAACAATCAGGAATTTATGAAATAGATGGAGTTTTGAACTCTCAAAACATTAGCGCTATTAAAAACTATTTTGAATTAATAATTGAGAAGTCGGCATACATTAAAATGTCTTTAAATAAAATTATTGACTTAGATTTTATTGGAGTTCAATTTATTGCTTCCTTATATAAAAAAGCTGTTGAAAAAAACAAAGTTTTTTTTATCGTAGGCGTAAACAATAAAGAAATAGTACAATTATTCAAAAAAGAAGAAATTACTACTTATTAGTATATACTAATTTATAAAATCAATTATGAAAGCAATAGCATTTAAAAATTCAATTTTCCCGAAACAAATTAGTACAGAACAAATTTTTATGTTGTCTATTTTGTTAGTGAATGGAGGTAACTACATTTATAATTTACTTTTAGGTAGAATTTTAGGTCCTACAGAATTTGCAGATGCAGCCATTTTAATTACATTTTTATTGGTATTATCTTTTGTAGGAATGACATTTCAAATTGTAACAGCGAAGTATGCTGTTTTATTTAAAGACGAAAAACTAGCGACCTTTTTAAGGTTAATTACAAAATATGCAAGTTTTTTTGGAATCTTATTTGGAGCTGTAATATTTTTCTTTCATAAAGAATTACAATTAATTTTTCATACCCAAACATCGTCTATGTTTTGGATTTTCGCCTTAGGTCTTCCTCTTTATTTTTTAATGAGTGTTAACAGAGGTTTGTATCAGGGAAAAGATGTATTAAATAAATTATCGCTTACCTATCAATCTGAAATGATTAGTAGATTGGTTATTACAATTGCTGTTGTATTATTAATTCCAGCTATTCCATCATCAATTGCAATTGCAATTGGAATTGTAATTTCATTTGTTTTTGGATTGTTTCCTTTTCAAAAAAGTATTGTTAAATCTACTATAGTTATAACAGAAAAATTAGTTGAAACAAAAAGTATTATAATCTTTTTTGGATTAACGGCATTTTATGAGTT
Organism: uncultured Flavobacteriaceae bacterium; assembly: GCA_965367745.1. Taxonomy (GTDB): domain Bacteria; phylum Bacteroidota; class Bacteroidia; order Flavobacteriales; family Flavobacteriaceae; genus Lutibacter. The sequence goes on from CBDUKG010000016.1 coordinate 19,242, forward strand.
GACTCAAATTATAATTAATAACAGCGATATTATTTTAGTAAAACATTATTTTGATAATGAACAAGCTGGATTATATGCTTCTTTAGCTTTAATAGGGAGAGTTGTTTATTTTGTATCGTGGATGTTTGTAATGTTATTATTACCGAAGGTTATTCAACTAAAAAAAGATGGTAAAAACACGTTGCCAATACTATTAAAATACGTTGGTTACATAGTTATTTTATCAACTTTAATTGTAACTTTTACATGGTTATTTCCAGAATTTGTGGTGAGATTAATGTTTGGAGAGCAATATATTTCAATTTCGCCATTACTTTGGAAATATGCTTTGGCAACTTCAATCTTTGCAATAGCCAATATATTTGCCTACTATTTTTTATCCATTGGTAAATACATTCCAGTAATAGTTTCTGCCTTTTTAGGATTAACCCAAATAGGGCTAATCATGTTATACCATAATTCATTGGAACAAGTTGTTTTAATGCAGGTTTTAACAATGGTACTATTATTAGTTTTTCAGTTGGGTTATTTCTTTTTTCATTATAGTAGAGAAATAAAAGAATAACAAAGTAGCATATTCATAGTTAGTTTTTATTGAGGTCAAGTAGCTATAATTTAATAGTTGCTTGATCTTTTTTCATGGTAATAAATGAAACCTCTAATAATAAGAAAACCAGTTACTTTTTCCATTTTAAAGACTTCAATTTTATGTTAAAAAAATAGTGCGTTTTAAAATTAAATTGATATTGATTTTTTAATCTGAAACCTTCAAAGACAAGGGGTTTTTAGTATAGTTGAAATTCTTTTAACAACACCTTTTTCCCATTCGTCGACACTTACTTTCGAGCTATCGAAGATTAATTTTTAAGCTGTTTTCTTCCGCTACTTTTGAATAGAAATTAAACAAAAACTTAAAATAATAAATTATGAAAATAGCAATAGTAACAGCGTTTCCACCAAGTAAAGTAACTTTAACAGAATACGGTTATCATTTAGTAAAACACTTCGCTCAAAAAGATGAAATAAGCGAAATAGTTTTAATTACGGATCATACAAAAGAAGAAAAACAACTAGATTTTAAAACAAATAATTGTAAAATTACCGTTAAGGATTCTTGGAAATTTAACAGTTATAAAAATGTTGTAAATATTTATAAAGCTATAAATGAAGAAAAGCCAGATGCTGTATTATTCAACCTTCAATTTATGAAGTTTGGTGATAAAAAAATACCTGCAGCTTTAGGGTTATTATTACCAATGATTTTTAAATTAAAAAGAATTCCCTCTATTGTTTTATTACATAATATTTTAGAGCAAGTAGATTTAAATAGTGCTGGTTTTGCAAGTAGTAAATTATTGCAAAAAGCCTATAACTTTATTGGAACTACATTAACTAGATTTTTATTGAAAGCAGATTTAGTTGCTGTAACAATTGGTAAATATGTTGAAATTCTTAACGAAAAATATAAAGCTGATAATGTTGTTTTAATTCCTCACGGAGCTTTTGAAACTCCACCAGAGCCAAGTTTTGAATTGCCAAAAGGACCGAAAAAAGTTATGACTTTTGGAAAATTTGGAACTTATAAAAAAGTTGAAATAATGATAGAAGCTGTTCAGGAAATAAGAAAAAGAACAAGCGAAGATATTGAAATTGTTATTGCAGGAACTGACAGCCCAAATACCCCAGGTTATTTAGAAAATGTTAAAAAGCAATACGCGCACGTTCCAAACATAACATTTACTGGTTATGTAGAAGAAAGTGATGTACCCGTAATATTTGATGAAAGTGCTGTAGTTGTATTTCCATACACTTCAACAACTGGAAGCTCAGGAGTTTTACACCAAGCAGGTAGTTATGGGAAAGCGGTTGTATTACCAGATTTAGGAGATTTAAGCTTATTAGTTAAAGATGAAGGCTACAGAGGTGAATTTTTTAACCCTACAAGTACTGGATCTTTAGCAGATGCAATTCAAGAAATTATTACTAAAGATGATTATAGAATGGCATTAGGAAAAAATAACTATAAAGCAGCGTGTTCATTACCAATGGAAACTATTACAGATATGTATATAGAGCACTTTAATACAATTGCAGCTAAAAATGCTGGTATGGAGTTAGTTGGTAATATATAAAAAGGAAGGTTTTTTATCTCCGTTTTCATTCATAAAACCAAAATATTTTTGTTTAGTATTTCGCCAGGGTAGGCGCCCAGCTACAGAAGTTGGGACTTCTTTAAAATCATAAAGCCCCCAGGACATAAATGCAAGTGACTCTTTTTTAAAGATTGCTTGCATTTTTTTATGATATTCAGCTTGTTTAGTTTCACTGCTACCATATAAATTCCAGATGCCCTTATAAGATGAAAGTCCAAATTCTTGTAAAACAATTGGTTTGTTTAAAGATTGCTCTTTTAAGATTTTAAAATCGTTTTCAAAATTAGCTATATTTTTATAATAGTGGTATGAAACAAAATCTACTTCATCTGATAAATAAATAGCAGCTTCTGGAGAAGACCAACCAATAGTAACTAAATGATTTGAATCAAACTTTTTAATTTCTTTAATCATTTGAGACAACCATGCCAACACTGTATTTTTATCTCTACTACCAAAGTCTAAATCTGGTTCATTTTTAATATCCCAAGCTAAAATAGCTTTGTGATTTTTAAAAGTTGAAACAATTTGTGCTGCATGTCTATGCGTTAATGTCCAATTTAGTACAGAGTAATCTCCGTAAAAATCAAATAAAGTAACAACAACTTTTAAACCTATATTTTCGGCAGCATCTAAAACTTCTTTTAATTTTTCTAATTTTGCTGGTGGAACTTTTTCCTTTCCAAAATCTTCATATTGAATAAAAATTCGAATACTATTTAGTCCAGAATTTTTAATAAGCTTAAAATCCTTTTCAATTATTACTAAATTATAATTTTCTCCAAACATATCCCAAGGAGTTTCCTTTGGGTAATAGTTAATCCCTTTTATTGTAAATGGTTTCCCTTGAACTAAAATTTCTGAATCCTTAATTTGATTCATTTGTGTTGTTTTTAGGGTGTCTTTTTCCGGTTCATTTTCAATTTTAACCTTGTGTCTAATCCTCCAAAAACCATCTTCTAATAACAGCACAACTTTATAAGAACTGGTATCTGTTGTGCTTAAAACCAACTTATTATTTTGAAATACTTTTTGAAATTCAACCACATTTTTATCGGTTAAAACGGCTAGTTTTCCATCTTCACTGTAAAATTCTAATTTAGGAGAATGACTAATAGTTGTAGCTTCAATAGAAATCTGTTGTTTTTTATTTAGCTTAAGCGTATTAAATATATGTACACGCGCACTATCTGTATAAAAATCTTCTATACCGTACGGACTATTATTTTTGAAGGCAATATTTTTTATATACCAAGATTTTAAATAATGATCTTCAATACTTTTTAGTGCTTGTTTTGATATTTCTCTTCCAGGATTATCTAAGCTTATCCAATTTATTTCAGGAGCATAAACAGTTTCACTTTTAACATCAATATGCAGCATATTTGTTCTGTCAGCTCCTGTTTTTAAATAAGCCAAAACAGAACTTACACCATAAATAATAAGAACATTTATAGCAATAAATGATAGAATTAAAATTCCTCTATAAATATTTTTATTCAGCTTTTGTTGCATAATTTTTTGTTTCAATCATTTTTGAATTACCTAAAACTTCTACAATAAATGAATAATTTTTTTCTGTGTAAAATTCAGCAGAAATTTCAAATGCCACAAAGCCTTTAAAAGATGTTGCTGTTTTTGTTTCTATTAAATTACTGTTGTTAAAAATTTTAAGTTTAACCAAGGCACCATCTGGGATTAGTTGGCTCATAAAACTTTCAATTGGTCCCACTTTTATTTTTCTGTTATTTTTAGAAAAACTGACATCAAAATTAGTTATAATTGGCTCATAATTTATAGTTATTGTATTGCTCTCGGCTAAGCCATTAACAAACCCTTTTACTTTCCAACTATCTTTAGAATCTGGATGCAAAATTTTAGCTTTTGCGAACCCATTTATAGTTGTTGCTCTGGTTTTTAAAATTGTATTTTCAGTAGTTACAATATTAAATTCAACAATAGTTCCATCGCTAATTGTATTGCCAAACTCATCTAATAGTTTTGAAGTTGTAAGTTCAGTAATTTGGTTGCCATCAGCAAAACTGTGATTTCTGTTGAAACTTATTACAAAATTTGTTGGGTTTGAAGGATAAATAACAGTGGTTAATTCATTTGAATTTGTTGTAATATAAGATGATGAAACTAAAATAGAGCCAGCTTTTTCTTTTGCCATAATATTTTTCCAAGCAATTAGATTTTTAGTTTTTTCCTCTGTTGATGTTATATTGTCTAAAAATTGTTCATTAATTTTTACTGAAGTATTTTCGGATAAAGGATTGTCAAATTTATCTGTAGGAATTACAACTAACATAGAATAATCTCTATTTCCAGCCTGAATACTTCTTGGCCCCAAATAACTTTCAATAAGTGTTTTAGTAGCAATATTTGGAAGAATTTCAATGCTGTTTTTTAACTGCGTTTTTCCATCATAAATTAAAGACCAATTTAATATTCCAGCCTTTTTAGAAAAAACAGATGGTATTATAAAAACTAGTTTTGTGTTTTTTTTGTTTGGACTTATTAATGTACTACCATAAGAATTATTTATAAAAAGAAGTGGTGACTTATCATTTTCAGAAGAAAAAGTTAACGCAACTTCTGTACCAGCAATAAACGTTCTTTCTGCAGTTTCAATTTTAAATAGTTCAGTTGTTGAACTTTCTGTTTTCACAGAAAATGCAGAAATTAGCAGAGTAATTACTATAAAAAATAATATGTAGTTACTTTTTCTCATTATTTTGGATTGCCTATATAATTGTTAAGTTCTATTTTAATAAATTTAAAATCGGATGTGTTATTAATAGGTTGTAATTGTTCTTTTAAATGATTTTCGTTTCTATTTGGAACTACCTTATTTGCAATTGATTTATTGGGTAAACCATTTACAAAACAATTCTCGATACTATTATTTATAACTTCCATGCTATCATTTTGTTGAAGCGGATAATTGAAATATTGTTTTCGTTGCACTCTAACACCCTCTCTTAAAAATTGATGTTCAACCCAAATTATTTCTTTTTTAGTGTCGTAGTAAGTAACTAATAGTTGAGGAATCGTAACTTCTTGTATTCCATAGTTAAATAAGGTTCCTTCAATATGATTATTATCAATATCTAAATTTGTAATTGCAACTTTTTTATATAAATCTGTTGTAGCGACATTTCCTGCGGCTTGTAAGTTAAATTTAGTTGGTTGCTCCTCCAATTCTATTGGAGTAAATTCATCAGGGTTAAAAGTTGCCGGAATTTTTTCATTTGGATTTAACCAGGCAATTCCTTCAAAATCGATACGAAAACTTGTAATTTCCTTAGGCAATAATTTATGTTTAATAACATATTTCGCATTGTAACTTGCTAATTCTTCGTTGTTGTCAGAATATAATGTTCCTTTTAAAACCACATCAGCTGGCACATTATCAATATTTTGGAGTTCTCCAACAATAACGTATTGATCTTTATATTTTACCAATGAAGCAGATAAAATTTCTAATACTGGTTGTTTTAGAACATCCTCGTGATTGGTCTGTTGCGTTGTAATACGTCTTCTACCGTGGTTGTAATACTCGGGAATATTATCTGAAAATAACTGGTCAGGTGGAATATCTAAATCATACGAATTTGGGATAACATACCATTTGTTATTCTTTTTAACCAATTCGTGTTCATAGGTTTTGCTTATTATTTCTAAAGGAGTAATCCATTCTGTTTTAGCAATTATTTTTGCGTTTGATTTGGTTTTTGATACAACTTCTACATCTATGGCATCTAATTTTGCGTACGAACTTAAAATTCCATCGGTTACTGAAACTTCAAGCATATATTGTGATATATCAATATCGCTATCTGGATTTATATAAGAATGTGCTCTTTCAAATTCTTTAAAATCTAGCGCATCATAATAAGCTTCAACAACATTTTTAGGGCTTATTTGTGCAGTATTTTTAACATAAAATAAATAGATGCCAAAAAAGAAAATACAGGTTAAAATAACAGCCCAAATATGATTGATTAGAATTAGTTTACCGGGGAAGTTGGTATAATTAATTTTATATTTTAAAAAAGGGGGAGAGGCTTTAATCTTTATTTTCAGGGTTTGATACCAAACCATTTGAATATTTAAAATAAATGCAATTAGAACGGTTAACAATGGAATGATGCCCCACATTAATTTTAAAAATTTTGGCACTTCATCTTTAGGAAGTATTTTAGAAAGTGGAGGAACATTTAATTTTTCCCAAACCATAATGCCATTTTCTAATTGCCTTAACCGTTGCCATCCACAGAAAAATAGAATAGGATCGTAAAACTTATCATTAGAGAACACGTATTTTAAATTGTATTTTTCTGGAACTGTAAGAAACTGTTGTAAACTTCCAATCCCTTCAACACCTCTAAATTTTGAATTTTCCAGTCGTTCAACTGCTCGGGTTGTAAGTTCTGGCAACCTTCTGGCTGAGTGGTAATTTCCATCAACAGTCATTGCGTTTGTTTGTGCGGAAAGCCAGGCAATTTGATCTCCAAACCCTAAAGGTAAAAACCTCCAATGATCGTGTTGGTCTTGATTTAGGAAATTTAAAATAGGGAGCATTTTAATTTGTTGAGGCTGCGTTGGTCTAAAATAACCTAAGGTAATTGTGAAAGCTGTGAAAAATAAGAATATACCCATAAAAGCACCACCTAAAATCCTATGGTAAACAGCACCAAATTTTTGTTGAATTTTTTCTTTTAAGTCACCTTCAACAAAGCGATAGGCAAATTCTCCAAACATTGGTATTGCCATAATTGAAGCCCATAAGGTAAACCGGTCTAATGTTAAAATATTAAAAGCCGTTTCGCCTAATAATTTTAATGGTATAGGCGTGGTTCCACCAGTTCCTAAAATTGAAAGTATTGTAAATGAAAGGCCAAAAAATAAATAACGTTTTGAATAAAATCTATAATAAATATAGGGTAAAATAAACAATAAAATTCCCCAAGGAATTAGAAAAAACACCAAGCCAGAAGAGGTTATTTCTAAAAAATTATCTCTACTTCCATGTGGAATAGGAACTTGAGTAATTGGATTTGCTTTAGAATTTATCCAATACGGTAAAATACAAAACACAATTGTTATTAGAGAAAGCGCTCCAAAACCTACAATTCTTTTAAATAACTTAAAAAATGACTGTAAAAACACTTTAAATGTTACTTCCTTCATAGTGCTTACTTTGTCTCTTGAATGATCCATGATGACCATTCCAATCAACGGAAAAATAAAGAAGATCATTCCAAAAATAGGCGTAACGTGGTGAGATGTTACGGTAACTGCTATTAAAGAAATGGATGTAATTAAATAGCGGTACTTACCAGTTTTAATCCATAGATATATTTCAGGGAGGGAATGCATTAAAATTGAAATACCTATAATACTTGGTAATTGCCCAAAAATATGCAGCGTTTCTACAAATGAAGAAGATAGTGTTGCTAATATAGCAGCATAACCAGCGGCTTTTCTATCGGCGGTTATTAAAAGTGAAAATCGATAAGATCCCGTAATAAAAAGTATTACTGCAATAATTGCAACGGTAAACATTCCAAATTTTAAACCTCCAATTAAGGATAATAAACCAATAGTTTGATGCACTAGTGGTGGATATCCCATTACCGTAAAACCGGTATACCATTTATAATTCCAAGGCTCAAACCAACTAGTTGAGTAATGTTCTGCAAAAAATAAATGAATTAATGCATCGTATGTGTTTTCTAAAGTAAAAAATATTGAAGTGCCATGAAAGATAACACCAATTAATAAAGCAACAATTAAATATTTATTTGTCTTTTCCTGCATTAAGAATAAAAATTTCTTCTAATATGTAAATATAAAGAATTTGATTACGTGTTCAATTTTATTTATCTACATAAAACTACCATTCAACTAAATTAGCGTTTGATTCATCTAATTTTTAAAAAACTAACGACTTACACAAGTACTTTTGGGGTATAAATCATTTAAAAAACAAGTAATTATGAAAATATTAGCCATTGACGATCAACAATTAGTTTTGTTGCCCCTTGAAAAAAGATTAACAGCATTAGGTTATGAAGTTAAAACCGAAAGTAATGCAGAAGCTGGAATTGAAACCTATAAATCGTTTCAACCAGATTTAGTTATTGTAGATATTAATATGCCAGAAATTTCTGGAATTGATGTTGTAAAATTTATTAGAGTTGAAGAAAAATCAACAACTCCAATTATGGTGCTTTCAGGAAATACAGATGACGCTATTATAACTGAAGGATTTGAATTAGGTATTAATGATTACATGAAAAAGCCTTTAAGTTTAAATGAAATAAGCGCAAGAGTAAAAAGACTTATTGGCGCTCCAGAAACAAATAACTCGGTTGAAAATAACGATAATATTATTATAGAACAAAGATGTGTTGGAGTGGTAATACCTTGTTATGATGAGGAAGAAAGGTTGTTAAGTACAGAATTTTTAGATTTTGTAGATAAGCATTCAGGGTATCATTTATGTTTTGTAAATGATGGAAGTAAAGATAACACATTAGAAGTTTTAAATAATTTAAGAAAAGGAAGAGAAAGTTTTATTACTGTTTATGATTGTGAAAAAAATGGTGGAAAAGCAGAAGCTGTGAGACTTGGAATGCTTCATATGGCTAAAAAAGAAGATTTAGATTATATTGGTTTTTTAGATGCGGATCTTTCAACTGATTTAGCTGATTTTGACGACTTGGTTTCAACAATAGAAAACTCTGAATATAAGATTGTAAGTGGATCTAGAATTGCTAGAATGGGAGCTGATATTACAAAAGAATCTGCTCGAAAAATTATAAGTCTAACCGTTAATTTTATAATTCGTAAAATATTAAAGATGGAATTTAAAGATACGCAGTGCGGAGCCAAAATATTCCATAAAGATATTATTAATACAGCATTTGGTTCAAAATTTTTAACAAAGTGGTTATTTGATGTTGAGATATTTATAAGAGTTAGAAAACAGTACGGACTTCAAAAAGCGAAACAAATACTTTGTGAAAAACCATTAAAAAGGTGGATACACGCAGATGGGTCAAAACTTTCTATGAAAGACTCCATAAAAATTATGGGACAATTGGGTCAAATTGCTTGGGTTTTAAGATAATTAATCTTGAAATAATTTGATAAATGATTTAAAAAAATGCAGCTATGAGCTGCATTTTTTTATGCTTTAAATTTTAGAATAATCAAAAATTAAGTGCTTAAAACTAAATTTAAAATTACGTGTTTTTTGTTAATCGAAGGATTACTACCATTCGTCGATACAACATTCCCCCTAAACTAATAAATTAATAAAAAGTGAGTGGTTATGCTACTTTTGAAGTATCACTAACTATAAAAATCTACTAAAATGAAAATATTTAAATTACTTTTTGCACTAACCATCATAATCAGTTTAGTTTCTTGTTCACAGGAAAATGAAGAAATTTATATGTCAAAAATTACTGAATCAAAAAGTAACTACTCTAAAATGGAGAATGAAGTTTTAAATTTGGTTAACAATTATAGAGATAATTTAGGCCTTAATAAATTAATTAAATTAGATATAGTTTCAGCAGTAGCTTTAACACATTCAAATCATATGTCTGAAACTGGATTGGTAAATCATGATAATTTTTCTGATCGTCATCAAGAATTAGTTTACAATGCCAATGCTAAAGCTGTTGGTGAAAATGTAGGGTTTGGATATAATTCTGCAAAAAGCGTTTTCAATGCTTGGATTTTTAGCGATTCACATAAACATTTAATTGAAGACTCTAAATTTACTCATTTTGGCATTTCAATAGTAACAAATAGTAAAGGTCGAAATTATTTCACTCAAATATTTATTATAAAATAAAGAATAGCATATTTAAAATTTAAAACAACTATGAGAACAGGAATAGTAATTGTGCTAACAAATAATCAAGAGAAAATTAATACTCAAGGAATTGAGAGTTATTTAAATGAAAACTCAGATATTAATATTTGTTTTGTAGATAATGGAAGAGCCGATAGAACAATAGAAATAATTAAAGCATTGGTTACGTTGTTTCCAAAAAATATAAGTATTGTTAATATTAAAAATAACAAAGGTGAAGATGCAGCTTTAAAAGTAGGGTTTAGATATTTATTAAATAAGAAAAATATTACCAAGTTAAATTTTTCGAATCAGTTTAATTTAGATAAAATAACAAGGTTCTCAGAATTTTCAACTAATTTTTTATTAGAAGGGTAAATTATCTTTTTCTGCTTGCTGAAACTATTAATTTTCAATGAGGCATAGTATAGAAGTTTTTCAGTTTAGAAGAACAATCATAATATAAAAGTTAAAAAAATAGAGATGACTTCTCTATTTGAATCATATTAAATAAAAACAAGATGCAATTATATCCAATAAAATTTGAGCCTATTTTAAAAGAGCGAATCTGGGGAGGAGAAAAGTTAATTAAGACTTTTAAAAAAGAATCTACCAAGACTAATATTGGTGAAAGTTGGGAGATATCCGATGTTGAGGGAGCTATTTCTGTTGTAGCAAATGGATTTTTAAAAGGAACGTCTTTAAGAGGTTTAATAAAAGAATATAAGTCCGAATTTCTTGGAGAGAAAGTTTATAAACAATTTGGAGAAGAATTCCCAATTTTAATTAAGTTTATAGATGCAAAAACACCACTTTCAATTCAAGTACATCCAAATAACGAATTGGCAAAAGAACGTCATAATTCCTTTGGCAAAAATGAAATGTGGTATATAATGGATTGCGATGAAGATGCTAATTTAATAGTCGGTTTTAATAAAGAAGTATCTCAAAATGACTATGGAAAAGCATTAGCTGATGGTACAGTTTTAGAGATTTTAAATTCAGAAAAAATAAAAACGGGAGATACATTTTACATTCCAACGGGAAGGGTTCACGCTATTGGTGCAGGAACTGTTTTGGCAGAAATTCAACAAACATCGGATGTTACTTACAGAATTTACGACTATGAAAGATTAGATGCTACAACTGGTGAACAACGTGAATTACATACAGATTTAGCTTTAGATGCGATTGATTATAAGTTGTACGATAATTATAAGACCGAATATGATTTAAAGGAAAATTCAGCATCAAAATTAGTGCACTCTCCTTATTTTAAAACCGATATTATCGACCTAAAAGGAGTGATAGAAAAAGACTATACTAAATTAGATTCATTTGTGATTTATATGTGTGTGGACGGGAGTTTTGATATTGAATGGGAAGAGCAATTAATTCACATGAATAAAGGAGAAACAATTTTACTACCTGCAGCTGTTTCTCAGGTTATCTTAAGTGCTAACCAAGCAAAAATACTTGAAGTGTATTTATAGATTCTTAATACTGTATTACATTTATTAAGAGGTAACTCTTTTTTATAAATAATTAAAATCTTCATTTGAAATCTTAAAAAATTAAGAATTTCAATCTTTCTTATATAAATTTCTAAAACTCTTATTTAACATAAAGGAAGCCCTAATAATTGGACGAATAGTGGCAAAAAAAGCTCTATAAAAGGCATCTTTTCTGAATGTTTTTTCTTCTAGTATAATCACATTTGTAGTTTTTAAAAGAATAGTTTTAAAAATTTTGCTAGCTATATTATTTTTTCCGTACATTTATAAGTGTAAAAAATACAATTAAAAAATGCATAGAATAAAAACATTCTTATTTGCAGTAGGTTCTTTACTATTGATGGCTGCTTCTTGCAGCGATAATAACTCGCCACAAGTTACTGAACCAGAAGAAACTTCAGAAATTATAGAAACTCCTTCTTTTTATTACGGAGCAGATTTGTCTTATGTAAATGAAATGGAAAATTGTGGAGCTATTTATAAGGACGCAAACAATATAAACACAAATCCTTATAAAATTTTTAAAGACGCTGGTGCAAATTTGGTACGTGTGCGTTTATGGCACAATCCAACGTGGACAGACTATTCCGATTATTCCGATGTGAAAAAAACAATTCAGAAAGCAAAAGATCAAGGAATGCGCGTTTTATTAGATTTCCATTATTCCGATACATGGACAGATCCTTCTAAGCAAAAAATTCCTGCAGCTTGGGAAAGTGAAATTGATAATAAGGAGGCATTGGGCGAATTATTATACAATTATACCTATGAAACCTTAAACAATTTAGCATTGGCAAACTTATTACCAGAAATGGTGCAAATTGGAAATGAAATTAACCCCATGATTTTACAAGGGGAAGTTTTGGTTTGGCCTATTGATTGGGACAGAAATTCCTATTTAATTAATAAAGGAATTAAAGCTGTAAGAGATATTTCAAAAGAAAAAAACACTGAAATTGAAGTCATGTTGCATATTGCACAGCCCGAAAACGGTTTGTGGTGGTTTAAAGAGGCAACTGCAAATGGAATTACAGATTACGATTGGATAGGTTTATCATATTACCCAATCTGGTCGGAATATACATTGAACAATGTTGGAACTGCATTTAGCACCTTAATAAGTACCTACAAAAAGAAATTAATGGTGGTGGAAACTGCCTATCCTTTTACCTTAGAAAATATAGATGAGGCCAATAATATTCTCGATAGCAATGCTTTAATTAGTGGTTATCCGGCAACGGAACAAGGGCAGTTAAATTATTTGAATAAACTACAAGAAGTAATTGAAAATGCTGGAGGAGCAGGTTTGGTGTATTGGGAACCGGCTTGGGTTTCAACAAATTGTAGTACGCTTTGGGGAAAAGGTTCTCATTGGGATAACGCAACTTTATTCGATCATACTAACAAACCAACTTTAGGAATGCAGTTTTACAACGGTTCAAAAAAATAATAGAGACACATGAAACAATTTTGCAATTCAGTTTTAGTATTTTTAATAACTACGCAAGTCGCTTTTTCTCAAGTGAGAACTGTTCAAGAATTAGATGTTAATTGGAAATTTCAGAAAGGAATAAATAATGAAGCTTTTCAAGTGAATTTTAACGATTCTAAATGGGAAACAGTTACAGTTCCGCATGATTGGGCAATTTATGGCCCTTTTGATAAAGAAGTAGATAAACAATCTGTGGCAATTGTTCAAAATGGAGAGGAAGTTGCTTCAGAAAAAACAGGAAGAACCGGAGCTTTACCACATATTGGAACATCTTGGTATCGCAATAAATTTACCGTTCGGCAATACAAAAAAGGCAAAAAAGTAATCTTGCTTTTTGAAGGTGCTATGAGTGAGCCTCAAGTTTATTTAAACGGAAAAAAAGTAGGTGAGTGGGCCTATGGTTATAGTTATTTTTATTTTGATGTTTCTGAATTTATTCAAGATGGAGAAAACACACTAGCTGTTGAAGTTTCCAATAAAGAATTTGCTTCGCGTTGGTATCCTGGCGCTGGTTTGTATAGAAAAGTAAGTGTAATTGTAAAAAATAAGGAAAGCATCAATCAGTGGGGAACAACCATTACTACACCTATAATTAGTAATGAATTTGCGAATGTGCATGTTAAAACCGAAATCACAGGAGAAAATACACATATAGTAACAGCTGTTTTTAACGCTGAAGGCGAGCAAGTTGCTATAGAAAAAACAAGTACTCAATTTGGAAATCAATTTATTCAAAATATAAAAGTAACGAATCCGAGTAAATGGAGTCCTGAGCATCCTTATTTATATACGGCCAAAACACAATTATTTGTTGATGAAATACTAAAAGATGAGGTTTCTACACGTTTTGGAATTCGGGAAATTAAGTACGAAGCCAACAAAGGTTTTAGTTTAAATGGTGAAGTAAGAAAGTTTAAAGGTGTTTGTTTACATCACGATTTAGGCCCACTGGGTACAGCTGTAAATAAAGCTGCATTGCGCAGACAATTAACAATTTTAAAAGATATGGGCTGCGATGCAATTCGTAGTTCACACAATATGCCTTCTTTAGAACAATTGGAATTATGTGACGAAATGGGCTTTCTATTTTTAGCCGAAAGTTTTGATGAATGGGCCGTGCCAAAGGTGAAAAATGGCTACAATCGTTTTTTTGATGAGTATGCAGAAAAGGATATTGTAAATTTAGTACGTGCTACTAAAAATCATCCAAGTATTGTAATGTGGAGTTCAGGAAATGAAGTGCCAGACCAATGGGGAACGGCAGGTGTAAAACGTGCAAAATGGTTGCAAGATATTTTTCATAGAGAAGATCCTACAAGACCCGTAACAGTTGGAATGGATCAGGTAAAAGCAACGATGGAATCTGGTTTTGGTGCACTGTTAGATGTTCCTGGATTAAATTATCGCGTTCATTTATATGAAGAAGCTTTTGAGAAGTTTCCGCAAGGATTTATTTTAGGTTCAGAAACGGCTTCAACAGTAAGTTCTAGAGGAATTTATAAATTCCCTGTGGTTCAAGAAAAAATGAAACAATATGACGATTTTCAAAGTTCGTCGTACGATTTAGAAGCGTGTAGTTGGTCTAATGTTCCCGATGAAGATTTTGTATTGCAAGATGACAAGCCTTGGGTAATTGGCGAATTTGTTTGGACAGGTTTTGATTATTTAGGCGAACCAACTCCATATGATGAAAGTTGGCCTTCAAGAAGCTCTTATTTTGGAATCAACGATTTAGCGGGTTTGCCAAAAGATCGCTACTATTTATACAGAAGTCGTTGGAATACTTCAGATGAAACCTTACACATTTTACCGCATTGGAACTGGAAAGGAAGAGAAGGTGAAACTACACCAGTTTTTGTATATACCAATTATGAGAGTGCTGAACTTTTTGTGAATGGGAAAAGTATGGGGATTCAAAAAAAGAATCATGCTACTCCACAAAACCGGTACCGTTTAATGTGGATGGATGTTAAATACGAGCCAGGAACATTAAAAGTGGTAGCTTTTGATAAAAAGGGAAAACCAGTGGCAGAAAAAGAAGTGAAAACAGCTGGAAAACCTTATAAAATTGTGCTAAGCCCTGACAGAAAAACTATTAAAGCTGATGGGAAGGACTTGTCTTATGTTACAGTTTCGGTAGTTGATAAAAACGGAATTGAATGTCCTACAGCAACTGATCAATTAAAATTTAAAGTAACAGGGAATGGTACTTTTAGAGCAGCTTGTAATGGTGATGCAACTTCATTAGAATTATTCCATATACCAACTATGAAATTGTTTAGTGGAAAGTTAGTAGTTACTGTACAGTCTAAAACTCAAGTTGGAGCTATTCAATTAAAAGTAACTGGAAAGGGACTAAAAAGAGGTGATTTGAATTTAAATTCTATAAACTAAAACTCAAATTTTCTTTTGCAGTTGGCTTTTAAGCACAATAAAGAGAAATTGTAATTTCCAACATAAAACGCTGCCCTGAAATTCAAGTTTTAATAGCATTCCGGGTTAGAATCTAGATTAAAATAATACTTATTTTTAAAGGGCTACAAAACCGTTATAAATTTAATGATGCGCATGATTACCTTCAACTTTATAGATTGTTCATTATTTAAATAAATTTATTTTTGAATGATAAATATCATGTTTTATTTATTTATTTATAAAAAAATGATTATATTTGAGTATGTAAACCTCAAATTGCCAATAATTTAACACCCCAAGTTGAATTTTAAAATTAAAAATCCCTATATGAAGTTCTTATAGATTATTTAGTAATTAGATAGTTTTTTAGAATAATAATTGTTTCGAAATTGCAAGTTTTTTGTAGTTATTTTGGTGTGTTTGCTTACCCAAAAGTTATTAACTATGAAGGCAGCGTAATTTTTAAGTGTTTAACACAAAAAAATTACATATATGAAAAAAAATTACTTTATTGGGTTATCATTTTTCTTTACTTTATTGTGGTTTTCACAATACATTGAAATGCCTGTGTCCTTTTTTGAGGCTCAGGTAAATACAGAATTAATATCCGAAACCAACCCACAATATGCATATTTAACAAAAAATGAGCCAGCTGAAATTGTTGAATTCAATTATTTTTATAATGAAGCTTTTGAAGAAGTTGTTGATGAAACAGAAATTGTAAAAAAAGCCAAATCAAATGATGTAGATAAGCTAAGTTTGGCTCCCGATCTTCTATGTCCCGTTAATGTAAATAAAAATA
>CBDUKG010000017.1:0-35057 GCA_965367745.1 uncultured Flavobacteriaceae bacterium
TATCAAAGTAGCTCAGAAAAAAGCTGAGTCTGCAGATAAAACTACTCTTGGAGATTTAGGTGGAGATTTAGCTGCACTAAAGAAAAAAATGGAAGGAAAATAAAATCTCCAACATTTAATACATTTAAAGCTGCATCAATTTTGGTGCAGCTTTTTTTTTGTTTTAAACAGTAATTTTCTCACTATATTTCCAATAAAATAATAGTTACGTTTTACTTAAATATTAATTGATATATTTGTTTTCAAACTTTACTATTTACCAAATGAAACAACTATTATTTTTAGTGTTTGCAATTATTTCTATTGAATTAATAGCTCAAGATAATTTAGAGTTAAATTATTACTTACCACAAAACACAAATTACAATACAAACATTCCTACTCCTGAAAGTGTTATCGGTCATAAAGTAGGAGAGTGGCACGTAACACACGATAAATTGGTTGAATACATGAAAAAGTTGGCCGAAGTTTCTGATAGAATTTCTATTGAAGATAGAGGAAAAACTTATGAAGACAGGCCAATAGTATTATTGAAAATTACTTCACCAAAAAATCATAAAAATTTAGAAAATATTAGAACCGAGCATTTAAAATTGACAGAAAATAGCGGAAGTGCTCAGTTGAATACAACTGAAATGCCGTTGGTTGTATATCAAGGATTTTCAATTCATGGAAACGAACCAAGTGGATCAAATGCAGCTTTATTAGTAGCGTATTATTTAGCTGCTGCTGAAGGTCCAGAAATAGAAGCGTTATTAAACACAACTGTTATTTTATTAGATCCTTCGTTAAATCCAGATGGTTTACAACGATTTGCTTATTGGGCTAACATACATAAAAGTGATAATTTAAATACAGATCCAAATGATAGAGAATTTCACGAAGTTTGGCCTGGAGGTAGATTCAATCATTATTATTTCGATTTAAATAGAGATTGGTTACCTGCACAATTAGCTGTTTCCAGAGTAAGAATAGAAACATATTCAAACTGGATGCCGAATATTTTAACCGATCATCATGAAATGGGAAGTAATTCTACCTTCTTTTTTCAACCTGGAATTCAATCTAGAGTGCATCCCTTAACTCCTAGTTTAAATCAAGAATTAACTAAAGAAATTGGAAATTACCATGCTAAGGCATTAAATAAAATAGGCTCTTTATATTTTACAGAAGAACAGTTTGATGATTTTTATTATGGAAAAGGTTCTACATATCCAGATGTAAATGGAGGTATAGGAATTTTGTTTGAACAAGGAAGTTCTAGAGGTCACGCTCAAGAAACTGTAAACGGTGTTTTAACATTTCCTTTTACTATTAGAAATCAATTTACAACTGCATTATCAACGCTTGAAGCAGCCAAAGAAATGCGTGTAAAATTATTGAATTACCAACGTGATTTTTATGCTACTCCAAATTTAAAAAAAGATAAGAATACTATAAAAGCTATAGTTTTTGGAACTGATAAAGATAAAGCTAGAACATACCATTTAGCTGAAATTTTAAACAGACATAAAATTAAATTTCATAAAATTGATGCTGATTTTAATGTTGGAAACCAGCGATTTATAAAAGAAAATAGTTATATAATTCCAACAAATCAGAAAAAACATAAACTGATTAAAGCAATGTTTGAAAAAAGAACATCTTTTACGGACAGTCTTTTTTATGATATTTCAGCATGGACATTTCCATTGGCTTTTAATTTGAATTATGCAGAACTAAAATCTGAAGATAATATTGGAGAATTAGTTACAGATTTAAAGTTAGAAATAGGCGGAATAACTTCAAAAAGCAGTTATGCTTATTTGATGGAATGGCACGAATATTATTCGCCTAAAGCGTTGAATAAAATTCTTAAGAAAGGAATAAGAGCAAAAGTTGGCATGAAACAGTTTTCTATGAATGGAAAAAATTATGATTATGGAACGATTTTAATTCCTGTTCAAAACCAACATCTTGATGAAACCAAATTATACGCTTTTTTAAACGAAGTTGCAGTAGAAAGTAATTTAACAATTGACGGTGTTGATACGGGTTTAACTGATGGTATAGATTTAGGAAGTAATCAATTTAGAATTTTACAAACACCAAAAGTTGCAATGTTGGTTGGAAGTGGGATTTCACCAAGTGATGCCGGAGAAGTTTGGCATTTATTCGATCAACGCTATGATATGAATATTACAAAAATTGATTTGAATTATTTAAAAAGAGTTGATATTTCTAAATATACTAGTATTATTTTACCAAACTCAAATTTAAAGTTAGAAGCTAGTATTTTAACTAAATTAAAAACTTGGACTCAAAACGGGGGTATTTTAATCGGATATAAAAATGCTGTAAAATGGCTGTCTTCAAACAAATTTATTGATTTAAAATTTGAGAAAGTAGAGGTCAAGGCTAACAATATTACTTTTGAACAGCGTAGAAATTTTTCTGGGGCACAAGTTATAGGAGGAGCTATTTTTCAAACAGATATAGATAGGTCGCATCCAGTTAATTTTGGATATACTAACAGAACATTACCAATGTTTAGACGTACAAAAATATTTATAAAACCAGATAGTAGTAGTTATAATAATCCTATAAAATATATTAAAAATCCACTTTTAAGTGGTTATATATCTAAAACTAACTTGACAGCTTTAAATGGCACCGTTCCTTTTCAAATTAAAAGTTTAGGAAGTGGAAAAGTTGCAGTTTTTACAGATAACACTAATTTTAGAGCCTTTTGGTACGGAACAAATAAGTTATTAATGAACACTATATTTTTTGGAAAAGCTATGTAGTTAGTTTTACTTAAAAGTGTCACTTATAGTTCGAAACGAGATGTTGCTAAAAAACTGCTATTTTTTATCGGAAAAAGGTTTCTTAGGTTGTTTTGGAGGCATTGGACCCCTTAAATGTATAACTAATCCATTTAAAAAATTACGTAAAAACTGATCTCCACACTCCATATATTTAGGGTGATCTTCACTTCTAAAAATGGCGCCTAGTTCACTTTTACTAACTTTAAAGTCAACTAATTCACAAATCTTTATAATATCTGTATCTCGTAATTTATGAGCTACACGTAATTTTTTAAAAATGTCATTATTTGATAATCCCATAAATAGTTGTTTTATGTTTAATTCTGTAAAATTAGTAATTATTAAAACGAAACTCCGAATCCTATATTAAATAATAAATATCCATTTTCATCGATACCTGGAATATCATCTGGAATTTCGACATAATCAGTTTTTGTTGTTCCTGTATTCTTTTCTATACCAGTTATTTCAATTTGCTGAGGAATATCTCCAAATCCATAGCCAGCTTCAATTCTAAAATAAAATTTGTTTCCAAGTTTTGCTCCAATCTTTGCATTTAATGTGCTTACGTCGATACTTCCTTCAGCTTCTCCTTCATATAAAGTTCCATTAACGGTCTCTGCATCTGAATAGTTTCCATCAAGATTTAAAGTTCCATAAGATAGGGATGCGTACAAACCTTTTCCAGTTTCTTTAAAATAGATATTTGTTCCAGCTTCAAAATACTTTAAATTTACTTTAGAAGCGTCTTCTTTAAGCGTAAAACCAGAATAATCTGCAAAAATAGCGATCCTATTGTTTAGAAGCGGAGTTACAAATTCTAAATTTCCACCAATTATATTAGGGGTTCCAATTTTTAAACCAATTCTAATCGGATTTATATCTTGTTTATCTTGGGCATATGTATATGTGCAAAATATTAACAACAAAATAATAGATAATTTTTTCATGTTTTGGGGTTTGGGTTAGTGATTTCAAAGGTAACTAAATATTTTCTAAAATAATTTAAATGCACTAATCCTTAAGTTCTAGTTGCATTTGTTTTACAGTTTGGGTGCTATTATCATGACTCCAACCTGGAGGACCAAAAGTGTACATAAATTTATGATACCAATTGTTAGATTTTTTAGTATCGTTCCAAATGTCCTTATATTCGTGGGTTAGAATAACCCAAGGATTGTGTGAATTTGGAGCATGTGTTACTCCATATTTCACTTCAATGTTGTCATCTAATTCTTTCCAAGTACCAAAAATTTTATCAAAAATATTTAAAAAACCACCGTGATTTTTATCCATATATTCCACATTTTTTGCGTGGTGAACTTGATGCATTGTATGGGTATTAAAAATCTTTTCTAGGAACCCCATTTTTTTTATATATACCGAATGCAGTTGAAATTGCCAAAGGGCTTCAATGCCTAAACAAACTACTACCATTTCTGGTCTAAAACCTAATGCTGGTAACCACATATAAAATAATGGTTTGTATAAAATGGTAAACCATCCGTTTCGAACTGCTGTTCCTAAATTAAAATTATTTGAAGAATGATGCACAATATGTGCGGCCCATAAAAAACGAACCATATGATTTTGCCTATGAAACCAATAGTAGGTAAAATCGTCTAATAATTGACAAGCAATCCAAATATACCAAGCATATCCAAAAGATTCCCAGCCCATTATATTGGTTCTTACACCATTAATTTCAGGATTAAATAATTCAAAAACAAGATTGAAAATTACAATTGCAGAAATAGTTTTGATTAAAGGTGCAATTATGGCAGAACCAACACCCATAAATAAACTTGCCCCTAAATCTTTCCATTCATATAAATCTTTTTTATTGTGACTTTTGCTATAGGTAAGTTCAAGTAAAATTAGCGCTAAGAAGCAAGGAACTCCGTACACTAATGGGTTGGTGAAATCCATTTATTGGTTTTATTTTATTAAAAGTTGAATATAAGGATATTTTATGAAACCTTTAAAAATTCAAGTCTTATTTCAAGTTTATTTTATAATAAGTTAATTCAAAAGAATTATTTTTTTTTAGAAATTTAGATTTTATGTTATTTTGTAAAAATTAATCTAATTGCAACAATTAACATTAGAACTCCAAAAATTCTTTTAAGCATACGCTGATCTATTTGAAGTGCTATTTTAGAGCCAATAAATCCACCAATTATAAATAGTAAAGAAACAATTAGAGCTACTCTCCAGTCTATATTTCCTCCGTTTCCAGTTGTATGATAATTATAAACTGCCAAAAAAGTTACTGGAGGAAGCATTACGGCTAAACTTAGACCTTGAGCATTATGTTGGGTTAATCCTAAAAATATAACAAATAAAGGAACCATTATAATACCTCCTCCAACACCAACTAAGCCACTCAAAATTCCAGCTAATAGCCCAATAATAATTAATGTAATAATTGCCGTTAAAGTCATCTTCATATTATAATTCAGTAGGAATTTTTAATTCATATAATTTACCTGATTTATTGTTTAATTTATTTTCTCGCAACCATGGATTGTGAGTTTTTAAAATTTTGTAATTAATTCCCAGACCTTTAGAGAAATCAGCAATATCAGTTATGGCGGTGTCAACTTTAATAGTTTTTGTTGCTTCTAAAGCATATAAATCTTCTTTGTCAAAAATAAAACCATATTTATTTGGGTTCGAAAGAATTTCTTTTACTGCCACAATTCTAGGTAGGTACCTACTTGTTTCGGAAACCAACAATAAATCGTAATAACTGTCAACTTTTTGAGCGTTAATTCTTCTAGACATTCCTGCATTACCAGCGTTATACGCAGCGGCAGCCATTGTCCAATTTCCAAAACGTTCTTTAGCTGCATTCAAATAATCGCAGGCAACTTGTGTAGCTTTTTCTAAATGATAACGTTCGTCTACATTAGAGTTTACTTCCAATCCGTTTTCTTTGGCTGTTGAACTCATTATTTGCCAAAAGCCTTTGGCGCCTGCAGGAGAGGTTACATTTTGCAATCCACTTTCAATTACTGCTAAATATTTAAAATCATCAGGAATTCCATTTTTTTCTAGAATTGGTTCTATAATTGGAAAATATTTATGAGCTCTTTTGAATAAAAGTAATCCGTTAGACTGCCAATAGGTATTTACAAGTAATTCACGATCGATACGTTCCTTAATATCTGCTTTTTCTATTGGAACTCGTTCTCCAGCAAAATTTAAGTTAGTAGGGATTTTTAATGCTCTAATTTGATAGGTTTCGCTTGTGTTTGTATCGTTAATTATTGCTTTATTTTCTTTGTTCTCTTTGCTTTCAGCAGTAGATTTTGTTGCAAAAATCAACAAAGAACTTACCATAATTATGGCAATCAATCCTAAAATTTTAATTGTATTTTTCATGAGTATATTTTTTTAAGTCTTATGTGTCGTAATTATTTTATTAGAAATCTTAATTTAAGATGTTAAAATTTCCATTGTTGTTAATGTACAAATTTATTTGAATTTTTAGTAGTAATGAAGACATTTTAACAAAATATTAGATTACTCATAATTAATTCTATAATGATTTAATAGCAGTTATTAAAATAAACTTGAGAGGTATCAGGCTTAAACGATATAATTAAGAAATAAGAAACGTATTATAAATATAAAAAAAACTCCGAGCAAAAATTATACTCGAAGTTTTATATTTTTAAACCTAAAAAGGTTGTTTATTTTTTTGGTTTAGATAAACTGTAAGATAAACTAAAAATTAATTGTTCTGGTCTAGAATCTAAAGTAAACGATTCACCAGCATTAGTCCAATTTGCTTCATTTTCACTTAAACCTCTTTCGTATCTAGCATCAATTCCAAATCTTCCAAATTCTACGGAAGCACCAATATTTACGCCAACAGAAAATTCGTTTTCTACATCGCTAATATCTATTCCTTTTAAATCGTTTTCTAAATAATATTGAAAAGCAGGACCCGCAAAAATATTTAAAGGGCCAATAAGTTTAAAACCAACTAATACAGGAACATCAATTTTAGAAATATTATAATCCTCTGTATTTCCAGTGTTTAATTCATATTCACTGGTTGTTTTTGTATATACTAATTCAGGTCGAACATAAAAAGCACCTAAATCTAACTTTCCATAAAAACCTATATTAAAACCAGATTTTCCTACTCCTTCTTTTTTATAAATGTCTGTTACTTCGGTAGTGAATTCTTTAAGATCTCCATTTGTATTGTAATTTAAACCAGCCTTAATACCAAAATCGCTTTGTGCATTCATAAGCATTATTGAAGCTAAAAATACAATTGAAAATATTGCTGTTCTTTTTCTCATTTAAATAAATTTTAGGGTTATTATATCTGTTAAAACGAAAAAATAGTTTTATTATTTCCTTTTAATAACTTTTTCAACGGCTGCAACAATAGCCATATCATTTAATTTATATTTTTCCATTAATTGTGCAGGAGTACCAGATTCACCAAAACTATCGTTAACGGCAACAAATTCTTGTGGCACTAAATTATTTTGAACTAATAAACGTGCAACACTTTCTCCTAAACCACCAATAACATTATGTTCTTCTGCAGTTACAATACAACCTGTTTTTGCAACAGATTTTAAAATTGCTGCATCATCTAAAGGTTTTATTGTGTGTATATTAATTACTTCTGCGCTAATTCCTTTAGCTTCTAATTGTTCCGATGCTTGTAATGCTTCCCATACTAAATGTCCGGTTGCTACAATGGTAACATCTGTTCCTTCTGTAAGTTGAATTGCTTTTCCAACGATAAATTCTTCATTTTCAGGCATAAAAACAGGAACTACAGGACGACCAAAACGTAAATAAACGGGGCCATCAAAATCTGCAATTGCAATGGTTGCAGCTTTTGTTTGGTTATAATCACACGTATTTATTACGGTCATTCCAGGTAACATTTTCATTAAACCTATGTCTTCTAATATTTGATGTGTTGCACCATCTTCACCTAAGGTTAAACCAGCGTGAGAAGCACATATTTTTACATTTTTACCAGAATATGCAACAGATTGGCGAATTTGATCGTAAACTCTACCTGTTGAAAAGTTAGCAAAAGTACCTGTAAAAGGAATTTTACCACCAATTGTTAAACCAGCCGCAATACCGATCATATTAGCTTCTGCAATTCCAACTTGAAAAAATCTTTTAGGATGATTTTCAATAAACTTGTCCATTTTTAGCGAACCTATTAAATCTGCACAAAGGGCAACAACATTTTCGTTTTTATCTCCTAGTTCAGCCAATCCAGCTCCAAAACCTGATCGTGTATCTTTTTTTTCGGTATACGTGTATTTTTTCATTGTAAAATATTTATTAAAAACCGTTCAAAAATAATGATTATTTATGGTAACAACTTACAATTTCATTAATTCTTCGTATAATTTATGAACAGGCAAACCCATTACATTAAAATAACTTCCTTCTATTTGTGTAACACCTATTAAACCTATCCATTCTTGAATTCCATAGGCTCCAGCTTTGTCAAAAGGTTGGTAATTTTCAACATAAAATTCAATTTCTTTTAGAGATAATTTTTTAAAAGAGACCAGAGTAACATCAGAAATTATGTTTTCACTTTTTTTTGTTTTTATACAAAAAGATGAAAATACTTTATGTTTTTTGCCAGATAATTCTTGTAACATTTTAATTGCGTCTTCAGCATTTTTTGGCTTTTCTAATGCTTTATTATAATGCCACACAATAGTATCTGCTGTAATAATAATATCATTTTCTAAAATTTCATTTGTAAAAGCATCAGCCTTTAATTTGCACAAATAATTGGTTATTTCGTCTTCTTTTAGGTCCTCATGATAGTTTTCTTCAATCTCTTTAACTTTTATGGAGAAATTTACACCTAACTCTTTAAATAATTCATGTCGTCTTGGAGAAGCAGAAGCTAGAATAATATTGTTTTGTTTGAATTTATTTTGAAGCATTTTAATGAAATTTTGAAAAGATTATTAAGGAACTTACTCCTAAAAACATCGTAATTTTTAATAATGTGCTTATTTTTTTGAAGTCATTTTTCTTTTTTGCTGAAAACAGTTTTATAATTATATAAACTAAAGGAAGAAAAACAGCAATTAGTAAATAAAGCATTGTAAATTTATAACTATTGCTATAGATTAGAAGTATAAAAAGCAACAAACCAATTGGTAATAAAAGAGTAAGGTTTGCAATGTTTTTTGTTCTATTAACCCCTAGCAGAATGGGTAATGTTTTTATTTTTAGCGCATAATCTCCATTTACATCTTGAATATCTTTTAGTATTTCTCTTGTTAAATTCATACAAAAAGCAAAAATACTAAGTGCTGTAATTACGGTAAATGCCAATTTTTGATGCTCATTTTTTATTAAAAAATAGAGTTCAAAAACAGCTAAAATAAAAATACTTACACCTATTAGTAGAGCAACTATAAAGTTTCCAATTAAAGGTTTAGATTTTAATTTTTTGGAATAATAATAGAGTAGTAGAGCAGCTCCAATAAAAATAAATGAATAAGTTGGGTTACCAATATTTAAAGAAAAAGCAATTCCTAAAGCAATTCCTATGGTATTTGTTATTTTATACCAATAAAGAGCTTTTTCTTTAGTAATATCTTTAGAAACAATTAATTTTTTAGGTTTATTAATTTTATCAGAAATAACATCTTTAATATCATTTATAATATATCCGGCTGCTGTAATTAATACAATTGAAAGTAATAAAATAAAGAATTGAAATAAGGAAAGTGCAGTTTCAATAGAAAATGATGGAAAAAACAAAAATTTGATTAATACATACACATAAATAATTAGCAGTAAATTTTTCCAACGAATTAATTTAAAATAGACTGCATTATTCATTATTTAATTAAAATCCTTTTTTACTCTATCTAAATCTCGTTTATTGTCTCTGTCCTTCATCACTTCACGTTTGTCGTAATTTTTCTTTCCTTTACACAATGCTATTTCGAGTTTTGCCCACCCTTTTTCAGTTAAAAATAAACGTAATGGAACAATCGTTAAACCGACATTCTGAACTTCTTTTTGCAGTTTTCTAAGTTCTTGTTTGTTTAATAATAATTTACGTTCACTTTTTGGTTTATGATTAAAAGCGTGTCCATATAAATACTCTTCAATAAACATATTAATTGCAAATAATTCTCCTTGTTCGTTGAATTCGCAAAAACTTTCTGTAATACGAGCCTTACTTTCGCGAATAGATTTAATTTCTGTACCCGTTAACTGAATACCAGCAATATATTTATCTAGAATCTCGTATTCAAAACGAGCTTTTTTATTTTTTATGTTAATTTTCTTCTGCATAAGACTGCAAATATACTATAAATTGAACCTAAAACATACAATTTGTAACTATTGAAAACTCCAAATTGTTAAATTTCAATATTCAATAAAATACTACTTTTATTATTTTCTGAAATAGTAATAATATAAAGGTTTGCATTATTGCGATCATCCATTTCTGGATATTTCTCAAAGCCTAAAATTTTATTTGCTAATTGAGGTGTGGTATTACTATGACCAACAATTAAGACTTTTTTTCCAGCAGTAAGCGCTTTAAATTCATCATTAAATAAATCGTTAGGATTGTAAAACTGGATTTCTAAATTTTTACTTTTTGCAGTTGGCAATGCTGTTTGAATAGTGCGTTTATAATTTGTTGAAAAAATATAATCGAAGTCAGTATGTATAAAAGTTTTACTCCATTTTACGGCTCTATCTACACCTTTTTCTTTAAGGTTAGGGTTTTTAATTTTTATGTTTGAACGTACTTTTTCGGCATGTCTAATTAAATAATACGTTGTTGATTCTGTTTCTTGGGCTTGTATATTCAGTATACAAAAAAACGTAATTAAAAGTAACACTATTTTATTCATAAAAAATTTAATTTAAGTACGAAGATACATAAAAAGAAACCTACAAGATATTTATATTCTTGTAGGTTTTTAAAAATAAAGATTTTTAAAGTGATTATTTAATAGTTTAATGAGATACTGAAACAAGTTCAGCATGACGGATTAAAACCTATTTATTTCTAAACACTATTTTATCATCAAAAGCATCTAATAAAATGTGACTATCAGATGTTACCCTGCCAGATAAAATCTCTTTAGATAATTGATTTAAAATATCTTTTTGAATAACTCTTTTTACTGGTCTAGCTCCAAATTGAGGATCAAATCCTTTATTTGCGAGCGCATCAACCAAGTCGTCAGTATATTCAATATGAATATCTTGTGCTTTTAACATATTAATTAAACCATTTAATTGAAGCTTCACTATTTGATGAATTTCTTCTAAATTTAATGGTGTAAACATTATTATTTCATCAATTCTGTTTAAAAACTCAGGACGAATGGTTTGTCTTAACAATCCAATAACTTCAACTTTAGTAGCTTCAGTTACTACATCTCTATTTTTCATATCCATTTTTTCAAACTTCTCTTGAATAATATGAGAACCCATATTTGAGGTCATAATAATAATGGTGTTTTTAAAATCTGCAATTCTACCTTTATTATCAGTTAATCGCCCTTCATCTAACACTTGCAATAAAATATTAAAAGTATCTGGATGTGCTTTTTCAATTTCATCTAACAAAATAACAGAATATGGTTTACGTCGAACAGCTTCTGTTAATTGTCCACCTTCATCATAACCAACATATCCTGGAGGCGCACCTACCAATCTACTAACAGCGTGGCGTTCTTGATATTCACTCATATCAATGCGCGTTAAAGAGTTTTCGTCATCAAACAGATAAACTGCCAATGCTTTTGCAAGTTCAGTTTTACCCACACCTGTTGTTCCTAAAAATAAGAATGTACCTAACGGTTTTTTAGTGTCTTGTAAACCAGCTCTTGAGCGTCTAACAGCATCTGCAACAGCAACAATTGCTTCTTCTTGCCCAACAACTCTTTTGTGCAATTCGTCTTCTAAAAGCAATAACTTTTCACGATCACTTTGGAGCATTTTTGTAACAGGAATTCCAGTCCATTTTGCAACAACTTCAGCAATATCATCTCTTGTAACTTCTTCTTTAATTAAGGCGGAATCTTGATTTTCAGACATTTCTTTTTGCAGCCCTTCTAGCTTTTCTTGCTCATCTTTTATTTTACCATATCTTATTTCAGCAACTTTACCGTAATCACCCTCACGTTCGGCACGTTCAGCTTCTAGTTTATAATTTTCAATAGCTTCTTTACTAGTCTGAACATTATCCACCAATTCTTTTTCACTTACCCATTTGGCATTTATTTCGTTTCTTTCTTCTTTTAAATTAGCTAATTCTTTTTTAAGTGAAGCCAATTTCTTTTCATCTTTTTCTCGCTTAATAGCTTCAATCTCAATTTCTAACTGCATTATTTTCCGATCCAAAACATCTAATTCTTCTGGTTTTGAATTGATTTCCATACGTAATTTTGCAGCAGCTTCATCCATTAAATCAATGGCTTTATCTGGTAAAAATCTGTTTGAAATATAACGTTGCGAAAGTTCTACCGCAGCAATAATAGCTTCATCTTTTATTTGAACTTTATGATGATTCTCATACTTTTCTTTAATACCACGTAAAATTGAAATGGCACTTTCTGTATCAGGCTCATCTACAACAACCTTTTGAAATCTTCGCTCTAATGCTTTATCTTTTTCAAAATATTTTTGATATTCATCTAAAGTAGTTGCTCCAATTGCTCTCAATTCCCCACGCGCCAATGCAGGTTTTAAAATATTTGCAGCATCCATAGCTCCTTGTCCGCCTCCAGCGCCAACTAATGTGTGAATTTCATCGATAAAAAGTACAATTTCACCTTCGGCAGAGGTAACTTCTTTAATAACAGATTTTAGGCGCTCTTCAAATTCTCCTTTGTATTTTGCACCTGCAATAAGTGCACCCATATCTAAGGAATAAACTTGCTTTCCTTTTAAATTTTCTGGAATATCGCCTTTAATTATTCTGTGCGCTAAACCTTCTGCAATGGCAGTTTTTCCAGTTCCAGGTTCACCAACCAACATTGGATTGTTTTTTGTTCTACGCGATAAAATTTGTAGAATTCTTCTTATTTCTTCATCTCTACCAATAACTGGATCTAGTTTTCCATCTTTTGCTAACTGATTTAAATTACGCGCATATTTATTTAAGGAATTGTACGTTTCTTCAGCACTTTGCGAAGTAACTTTGCTTCCTTTACGTAATTCAGCGATTGCAGCGTGCATTCCTTTATCTGTAATTCCTTGATCTTTTAAAATTTGAGATGTTGTGTCTTTTGTATTCAAAATTGCCAATAACAAATGTTCTATTGAAACAAATTCATCTTTTAAATCATTTGCTTCATTAGTTGCTGTAGTTAACATTTTTGAAGCATTTCTAGATAGTGAAGTGTCTCCACCGCCAGTTACTTTAGAATAGCTTTCAATGGTTTTATTAACCAAGCTTTTTAACAGTTCTATGTTTACTCCTAGTTTTTTAAAAATAAAAGGAGTTACATTTTCATCAACTTCAAAAATAGCTTTTAAAATATGTGAGTTTTCAATTTGTTGATGTCCAAAACTTTCTGCAATTTGCTGTCCTTTCTGAATTGCTTCTTGCGATTTTATTGTAAATTTATTAAAGTTCATAACGTTTTATATTTTTTGTATTTATATTTGTAGCTTCAAAAAATATTCCAATTGATATTACTAATTAAAAAAGGCCATTTTGTCTTGTTTATTAAGAAGTTAGCGACAATTTGTCTATCTTTGAATCTAACAGAAACACCTTATTAAAGGTACTAAAAACAATAATAAAATGGGGATTTTCGGTGGTATTTTTCAATCAAATAAAGAATCAAATAAAAGAGAAAAATTTAACTGGATTTCTTTGACCGAAACAAGTCAATTAAAAGAGATTGTTGAACTCTCTAATCATAAATTAGTAGTAATTTTTAAACACAGTAAACGCTGCGGAATAAGTAGCGGGGTACTTTCTAGATTTGAAAAAGCAACAGATTCTAATTTAGAAACTGTTGCTTTTTATTATCTAGATTTAATACAATATAGAAATATATCTAACCAAATAGCGAAAGAATTGAATGTTTATCATCAATCACCACAAGCTATTTTTTTAAAAAATGGAGTAGTGGTAAAGCATGAATCGCATTACGATATTATTTCTAATCTTTCTTTAAATGATTTAATGCAATAGGAGGCAAAATTTTACCTGTACATTTACCAAAACCAATTCTACCTTTTTTATTTTCGCAATAACCGCGTAAAATTAAGTTATCACCATCATTTAAAAAAGTACGAGTGCTTCCGTCCTTTAAACTAATTGGGTTTTTCCCTCCCCAAGTAAGCTCTAATAATGAACCGTAACTACTTTCAGTAGGACCAGAAATAGTTCCACTTCCCATTAAATCACCAGACCTTACATTACAACCGTTAATAGTATGATGCGCTAATTGTTGCGCCATTGTCCAATACAAATATTTGAAATTAGATGTGCTTAATGTATTTAAATCTCCATTTTCGGTTTCTAAGGTTACTTCTAATTTAATATCAAAACTATTGGCAGTTTTTGATGGTTTTAAATAAGGCAATGGCTCAACTTCTTGCTTTGGACTTTCACATCTAAATGGTTCTAAAGCATCTAAAGTAACAATCCAAGGAGAAATGGTAGAAGCAAAGTTCTTACCTAAAAAAGGACCTAAGGGCACGTATTCCCATTTTTGAATGTCACGTGCGCTCCAATCGTTTAATAATACCATTCCAAAAATATATTCTTCTGCTTCATTTACATTAATAGTTTTTCCTAAGTCGTTTGCCGAAGTTGTAATAAAGGCAGTTTCAAGTTCCATATCTAACCTTTTTGAAGGCCCAAATACAGGTGCTGTTGCTCCATTAGGTAAGGTTTGTCCGTAAGGTCTTCTAATGTTTGTGCCAGAAACCACAACAGATGAAGAACGTCCATGATAACCAACAGGTATATGTAACCAATTTGGCATTAAAGCGTTATCTTTTCCTCTAAACATTGTCCCAACATTGGAAGCGTGTTCTTTACTGGAATAAAAGTCGGTATAATCACCAACATCAATAGGTAACAACATTTCAACTTCATTCACATCAAAAATTATAATTTCTTTATGTTTTTCGTTGTCGCGTAAAGTTGGATTCTCTTTGTCAAAAATTTCAGCAATTCTATTTCTTACCAAACGCCAGGTTTTTCTACCATCTGCAATAAAATCGTTTAAAGAGTCCTGCATAAAAATATCATCGGTTAATGGTATTCCATTAAAATATCCTAATTGATGAAATGCGCCTAAATCAATAGCATATTCACCTATTCTCGTTCCAATTGTAATAATATCATCTCTTGTGATGAAAACACCAAAAGGAATATTTTGAATTGGAAAATCACATCCTTCAACTACAGGTAGCCAAGATTTTCTGTTTTGATTGTTAGCAGTTATTTCCATATTAATTAATTTATAAATTTTCGATTAAATTTTCTTATCAAATATATATGTTTCTGCTTAAAAGAAAAATGAAATTGCTATTTTTGCGATTAATTTAACTTTTAAAAAAGTAAAACGAATGCAACGTGACCAAATTATTTTCGATTTAATAGAAGACGAAAGAGTAAGACAAACTAACGGATTAGAATTAATTGCTTCAGAAAACTTTGTAAGTGAGCAAGTTATGGAAGCTGCTGGTTCTATTTTAACAAATAAATATGCTGAAGGATATCCCAACAAGCGTTATTATGGTGGTTGTGAGGTTGTTGATATTGTTGAACAAATAGCAATTGATAGAGCTAAAGAATTATTTGGGGCTGAATATGTAAATGTACAGCCACATTCTGGTTCGCAAGCAAATACAGCGGTTTATGCTGCCTGTTTAAAACCTGGAGATACAATTTTAGGTTTCGACTTATCTCATGGAGGGCATTTAACACACGGATCTTCTGTTAATTTTTCTGGTAAATTATACAATCCAGTTTTTTACGGAGTAAATAAAGAAACAGGAACAATAGATTACAATCATTTAGAAAAACAAGCTAAAGAGCACAAGCCAAAATTGATTATTGCTGGTGCTTCTGCATATTCTAGAGATATAGATTTTAAAAAATTTAGAGCAATTGCTGATGAAGTTGGTGCTATTTTAATGGCTGACATTTCGCATCCAGCAGGTTTAATTGCTAAAGGAATATTAAACGATCCAATTCCTCATTGTCATATTGTTACCACTACTACTCATAAAACGTTACGTGGGCCAAGAGGAGGAATGATTATGATTGGGAAAGATTTTGACAATCCTTTTGGATTAAAGTTGAAAAATGGAAGTCTTAAAAAAATGTCGACACTTATAAATTCTGCAGTTTTTCCAGGAAATCAAGGTGGGCCTTTAGAGCACATAATTGCTGCAAAAGCAATTGCTTTTGGAGAAGCTTTAACAGATGAGTTTTTACATTATCAAATTCAAGTTAAGAAAAATGCATCGGCAATGGCAGATGCTTTTGTTGAAAAAGAATACAATATTATTTCTGGTGGTACAGATAACCACTGTATGTTAATCGATTTAAGAAATAAAGACATTAGTGGTAAAGATGCTGAAAATGCTTTGACTAAAGCAGATATTACTGTAAATAAAAATATGGTGCCTTTTGATGATAAATCACCTTTTGTAACTTCAGGAATTAGAATTGGAACTGCTGCAGTTACAACTCGCGGATTAAAAGAAGATGATATGAAAGCGATTGTTGATTTAATTGATGAAGTAATCCAAAACCATACAAATGAAGCAATTTTAGAAAGTATTGCCGAAAGAGTAAATAAAATGATGTCTTATAGACCTATATTTAATTGGTAATAATAATACTACTAAATTTTAAAGAAGGCTGTTTAAATTCAATTTAAACAGCCTTCTTTTTTTAACCTAATTTTAACGTAAATGGGTAATGTAAGTTACAATTATTTCAGCTTTTAAGTTATAAATTTACGTGTTCAAATTAGCAATGACGGATTAACTTGAGATAACTTATAAATTTAAAAAACACTTAAATGGAAGCAGAAAAAGAATATACAGGAATGCCAAGAATTGGAGATAAAGCGCCAGAATTTAAAGCCGTAACTACACAAGGAGATATCCATTTTCCAAATGATTATAAAGGAGATTGGGTGATTTTATTTAGTCATCCAGCAGATTTTACCCCAGTCTGTACTTCAGAGTTTATGACTTTTGCTAGTATGGAAGATAAATTCTTAAATGCCAATTGTAAATTGGTTGGATTATCTATAGACGGTTTATATAGTCATATTGCTTGGTTGCGTTCAATTAAAGATAAAATTGAATACAAAGGAATGAAAAACGTTGAAGTCAAATTCCCTTTAATTGAAGACATTACTATGGAGGTTGCCAAAAAATATGGTATGCTTCAACCAAATGAAGATTCTACAAAAGCAGTTAGAGCTGTATTTGTAATTGACCCAGAAGGAATTATTAGAACAATAATTTATTATCCATTAAGTTTGGGTAGAAATTTTGATGAATTGTATAGAGTTGTTATTGCATTGCAAGCAGCCGATGCCTTTGGAGTTGCAACTCCAGCCGATTGGAGACCAGGAGATGATGTAATTATTGGCCCTGCAGGTTCTTGTGGTTCAGCCGAAGATAGAATGCAAGGGAAAGAAGATATGGAATGCAAAGATTGGTATTTCTGTACAAGAAAATTAGATAAAGATGTTGTGTTAAAAAAAGTACTTAAAAAATACTCTTAGCAATTTGCTCAAAATAATTAAATATTAGGATGCTGTTTAAAAGGTTTATTTTAAACAGCATTTTTTTTCTTTTAAAAGTAATACTCGGTTGTACTATACATTTCTTTTAATACAAAATAACTCTCTAAAACTCCAATATTTTCAATTTTAGATAATTTTAATCTAACAAACTCATGGTATTCATCTAAATCTCCCAAATTAATTTTTAAGAAAAAATCTACTTTACCGGCCATGTGGTAACATTCTTGTACTTCTTTTAACGCTTTAATTTGCCTTTCAAACTTTTCAATAAAACCTTCATTATGATACCTTAAGGAAACCATACAAACAGCAGTTATAGGTTTGTTTACGAGCCTTTTGTCTAAAAGCGCGACGTATTTTCTTATATATCCACTTTTTTCTAGCCTTCTAATACGTTCATAAACTGGTGAAGCTGAAAGGTTTAAAAGTTCAGAAACCTCTTTAGTTGTCTTTTTTGAATCCTTTTGTAAAATTCGTAAAATTTTAAGATCTATTTCGTCGAGTCGTTCCATAAAAAGATAAAATTACGGTTTTTATAATACTTTTATAATTTTTTAAGATAAAATTTAACTTTATTTGCCTTATAAAAGATAAAAATACTTATTTTAATTGGTATTTAAGTTTATTTGATTGAAAATATTAATAAATGTGTAATTTTATACTGTTCAAAATTATGTTTAATATGAGTCAAGATATGATATTAATTACCGGAGCAAGTGGTCAGTTAGGAACTGTACTAACTGAGAAATTGCAAGAGAAATTTGGAGTTAACAACGTAATAGCAACCGATTTAAGAGATAATCCTAATTTTATAGGAACTTTTGAAAAGCTAGATGCTACTGATTTTGAAGCTATTAAAGAAATAGTTCTAAAATACAACATAACTCAAATTTATCATTTGGCGGCTATATTGTCTGCTAATGGAGAAAAATATCCTTTAACTACTTGGGATATTAATATGAAAACTTTTTTTAATATTTTAGAAGTTTCAAGACTTCACAATGTAGAAAAAGTATTTTTCCCTAGTTCAATTGCCGTATTTGGTGATAATATTGATAGAATTGATACTGCTCAATCATCAAATCTAACACCATCAACCGTATATGGAATTAGTAAAGTTGCAGGAGAAAACTGGAGTAAATATTATTTTGAAAAATATGGTTTAGATGTGCGTTCTATTAGATATCCAGGTGTTATTGGTTACCAATCGTTGCCAGGTGGAGGAACTACAGATTATGCAGTTGAGATTTTTCATAAAGCTATAAAAAATGAAAATTACGAATGCTTTTTAAGTAATTCTACTACATTACCTATGATTTATATGGAAGATGTAATTAGAGCAACCATAGATTTAATGGATGCTCCAAAAGAAGCGATTACAATTCGTACTTCATATAATTTAGCAGGTTTTAGTTTTGATCCAGCGCAATTAACAAAATCAATACAAAAAATATATCCAGATTTTCAAGTAACTTATAATCCAGATTTCAGACAAAAGATAGCTGATTCTTGGCCAATGAGTATTGATGATTCTGATGCAAGAAAAGACTGGAATTGGACTCCTAAACATTCTATAGATTCTATGACTCGCGATATGATTCACAATTTAAAAATTAAATTTTCTCAAGAGAGTTTATCAATTTAAAAGTCATTTCAACATATATTTTAAAATCAGATCTATTTTCTAGCTATTTGATTATAAAAATTATTCCCATTAAAATTAAAAAACCCATAAACATTAAATTTATGGGTTTTTTGGTAAGATTTATTGTTCCCTCAGCGAAGAAAGAAGTCCTAAAAAGATACTTTTAATCCATTTCTCTCAGTTTCTTTTATTCATAATAAAATATTCTCACGTAATAAAAAGCTTTTATTATATGATTTAGTTTTAAGAAGGAGCTCTTTTTTTCGTCCATTATTCGGATTTAAAGGATGAAAAAAATAGAAGTATGATAATTATCAT
Source organism: uncultured Flavobacteriaceae bacterium (assembly GCA_965367745.1). Taxonomy (GTDB): domain Bacteria; phylum Bacteroidota; class Bacteroidia; order Flavobacteriales; family Flavobacteriaceae; genus Lutibacter. The sequence goes on from CBDUKG010000017.1 coordinate 19,572, forward strand.
TACTTAAATATTTAGTAATTAATAACTTAATAGATTATTTAAAAATGCTGAAATTCCGAGCAAACTACAAAAGTTGGAAATGACTTATATTAATATGCCTGACAATGAACATAATTTAAATGATGATTGACATGAAACATTCTAAATTTATTAAAAACGATGCCAAAAAGGTTTTTAAAGAAAAAGGAACTTGCTCTAATACTTTTGCCTATCTCCTAAATCGAGAATTTGGAAACAATAAAGCCTTTGAAGAACGTGCAACCGATCCTTTGGCAGGTGGTTTAATGCAAAAAGGACATCAATGTGGTATGCTTTGGGGAGCATCATTAGCAGTAGGAGAAGAAGCCTACCGTAGAAGTCAAAACAGTGATGACGCCATTCGTTTAGCGATTTCAGCGACACAAAAATTATTGGAATCCTTTTCTAAACGAACCAATACTATTAATTGTCGAGACATTACACATAGTAATTTGGATAACTTTTTTGGCTTGACTAAATACATGATAAAAACCATGCTTCAAGGAATGAATAACAGTACCTGTTTTAATTTGGCAGAAAATTGGTTGCCAGAAGCAATACAATCCGCCAAGGAAGGTTTATCGCTTCAGCTAACAGTTAGTAAAACGGAACAGTCTATAAGCTGTGCAACAGAGGTTGCTAAAAAAATGGGAGCAACCGATGAAGAGCAGATAATGGTTGCAGGATTTGCGGGTGGATTGGGTTTGAAAGGTAATGCCTGTGGTGCTTTAAGTGCGGCTATTTGGGTGAATTCCTTAAGGTGGATTAAGGAAAATCCTGATAAATCTGCTTTTAAAAATAAGAATGCTAAAGCTACCTTAAAAGCATTCAATACAGAAACAAGCTCTGAAATGTTATGCCGTAACATATGCCAACAACAGTTTAAAACCATTAAGGAGCATACACAATATATTAAAAATGGTGGTTGCAGTAAACTGATTGAAACCCTAGCTAAATCGTAATTAATTATTTTTCAGTCGTACTTTTTCCACAGTAACGTTGAATAATTTGGATGTGCAATCTAATTCATTTATCCTATTTGACTTTTAGTTTTTCAACAACTAAAATATAATCAATTCTTGCTGCACCGCCAATCATCAAAAATGTTGGCGTCACATTTGGAATTACAGAAATTAAATCTCCTTCCATATTATTTATAAAATTCTCTAATTTTTCTTGCATATTGTCAGTTTTGACATCTATGCGGTTTACACGATACTTCATAATAAATTTTTTAATTGGTTGTACTTTATAAAGTTAGGGTTTTATTAAATAAAAATACCTCTTGTTGATATTTAAAAATATTCTCTCGAATTGTAGAGAAATGGTTATGTAGCAAGGTTGATTTTTTATAAAGGTAAACTTTAAAGCTCGAATCGTGTTGATATTCGTGATAATAAGGTTTTAGTTACCCTATGATTTATTCAAAAAAATAAAACCCTGATAATCAATTAATTATCAGGGTTTTTGCGGAGAAAGAGGGATTCGAACCCCCGGAGGTGTGACCCTCAACAGTTTTCAAGACTGCCGCATTCGACCACTCTGCCATTTCTCCAATAGCGAGTGCAAATATAAAACCCTTTTTTGTTTTGCTCAAACTTTTTTTGCTTTTTTTTTATAAATAATTCTTATAATTTCTTGTACTTTTGATTTTCAAAAAAATAGATGAACCCTATTGTAGAAATTGTTGTTTTAATTGTAGTTGGTTTTATTGCTGGAGCAATAAATACTATTGCTGGAGGAGGTTCATTACTAGCGCTACCAATACTTATTTTTTTAGGTTTACCTCCAAATATTGCTAACGGTACAAACCGTATAGCTATTATCTTTCAAAATATATTTACAACTGCCGGCTTTAAAAGTAAAGGAGTAAAAACATTTCCTTTTAGTATTTACGTTGGTATCTCAGCTTTAATTGGCGCCATTATTGGAGCTCAAATTGCTGTAGATATTAAAGGAGAAACTTTTAATAAAATATTGGCAATTATAATGGTAATTGTTGTGTTGTATATGGTGTTTAAATCTAAATTTAAACATATAAACGATGCAGAAAAAACAACAGGTAAACATTTGTGGTTAAGTATTGTATTGTTCTTTTTTGTGGGGATTTATGGCGGATTTATACAAGCTGGGGTAGGTTTTATTATGTTATTGATTTTATCTTCAGTTAATAATATTTCTTTAGTTAAAAGTAATGCTATTAAGGTTACAGTGGCTTTAATTTATACATTTTCTGCAATTGCAGTTTTTATTTATAACGATGCTATAAATTGGCGTATAGGTTTAACGCTGGCCATTGGAAATTCCGTGGGAGGTTGGTTTGCAAGTAGATGGTCTGTTAAAAAAGGAGATGGTATGATTCGTAACTTTTTAATTGTAATGGTTGTTATTATGGCAATAAAACTGTGGTTTTTTTAAATTTATTTCAACTAGTAAACCTGCCTTCTATAAAATTCTTTTTTTTACATTTGTTGCTTAAATTATTTTTATGTCTAATTCATTTGGAAAAATATTTACAATTACAACTTTTGGAGAATCACATGGTGAAGCTATCGGCGGTGTAATTGATGGTTGTCCTGCTGGTATTGAAGTTGATTTTAATGCTATTCAAAAAGATATGGATAGAAGAAAACCTGGTCAATCTAAAATTGTAACACAGCGCAAGGAACCAGATGAGGTGCAGTTTTTATCGGGTATTTTTGAAGGAAAAACGACAGGTGCTTCTATTGGGTTTATTATTAAAAATGTACACCAGCGTTCTAATGATTATTCTCATATAAAAGATTCATTTAGACCATCTCATGCAGATTACACCTACGATAAAAAATATGGTCATAGAGATTATAGAGGAGGCGGAAGAACTTCTGCAAGAGAAACTGCCAACTGGGTTGTTGGAGGTGCTGTTGCAAAACAAGTTATTTCTGAAATAAAAATTAATGCATACACATCTTCTGTAGGTGATTTATTTTTAGAAAAGCCGTATCAAGATTTAGACTTCAATAAAATTGAAGATAATATTGTTCGTTGTCCAGATCCTGAAGTTGCTAAAAAAATGATTTCTAAAATTGATGAAATTAGAAAGCAAGGAGATACTATTGGAGGCACAGTAACGTGTGTTATTCAAAATGTACCTGCTGGGTTGGGAGAACCAATTTTCGACAAGTTACATGCTCAATTAGGCAAAGCGATGCTTTCTATTAATGCTGTTAAAGGATTTGAATACGGAAGTGGTTTTTGTGGATCTCAAATGAAAGGTAGTGAGCATAACGATATTTTTAATGATGATGGTTCTACCAAAACAAACCTTTCTGGAGGAATTCAAGGAGGAATTAGCAACGGGATGGATATTTATTTTCGAGTAGCCTTTAAACCAGTTGCAACCATTATGCAGAAGCAGCAAACCATAGATAAAGATGGGAATATTGTTGAAATGATGGGTAAAGGTCGTCATGATCCTTGCGTTGTTCCAAGAGCTGTGCCTATTGTTGAAGCATTGGCAGCATTGGTGTTAACTGATTTTATGTTGCTGAATAAATAAGCAATTAAACCAATATTAATTAAATACTTTTTTAATTAACATTATAATAGGAGTGAAGCAGTCTTTTAAATAGGAGTGAAGCAGTCTTTTAATTAAAGAAAAAGACTGCTTCATTTTTTTATTTGATCTATTTTTAAATAGGGTTCTAAATAAAATGAAGCAATCAGAAATGTTAGCAATAAAAGAATTCTTTTTTTATTGACTGTTTAAATTATTTCACCAAAGATCCATCCATAATAGCAGCTACAACATCTGGATTTAATAGTGTTGAAATATCACCTAAATTTGATGTTTCGTTCTCTGCAATTTTCCTTAAAATTCGCCTCATAATTTTTCCAGAACGTGTTTTTGGCAAGCCTGGAACAAATTGAATTTTATCCAATTTTGCAATTGGCCCAATAGTTCTTCTAATTAAATCGTTTATTTCATGGCGTAAGAAATCATCGTTTTCTGGAGTTTCATATACAATTACATAAGCATACAGCGCATTTCCTTTAATATCATGTGGATATCCAACAATGGCAGATTCTACAACATTTGAATGTTCGTTTATTACATTTTCAATTGGTGCAGTTCCTAAATTATGTCCTGAAACTATTACAACATCGTCAACTCTGCCGGTAATTCTATAATTTCCTTCCAAATCTCTAAAGGAACCATCTCCAGTAAAATATTTGTCTTTAAATGCCGTAAAATAAGTTTCTTTATAACGCTTGTGATCTCCATAAATAGTTCGTGCAATGGAAGGCCATGGATATTTAATACACAATTTACCTTCTGCAGGATTTGTATTAACTTCATTTCCACTATCGTCCAAAATACAAGGCTGAATTCCTGGTAATGGTCTTGTTGCAAATGTTGGTTTTGTTGGAGTAACTCCTGCCATAGGAGAAATCATAATTCCACCTGTTTCAGTTTGCCACCAAGTATCAACAATTGGAGATTTTTGTTTTCCAATCTTTTCATCATACCAGTGCCAAGCCTCTTCATTAATTGGTTCTCCTACGGTTCCTAACACTTTAATTGAACTAATATCATTTTGTTCTGTTAATTCATTTCCTTGTGCTGCCAATGCTCTAATTGCAGTTGGTGCTGTATAGAATTGATTCACTTTATACTTTTCAACAATTTGCCAAAAACGACTGTAATCTGGATACGATGGCACTCCTTCAAACATTAAAGTTGTTGCTCCGGCTGCTAAAGGTCCATAAACTATATATGAATGTCCTGTAATCCAACCAATATCGGCTGTGCAGAAATACACATCGCCGTGTTGGTATTGGAATACGTTTTTAAAACTATAAGCCGTATGTACCATATATCCGGCACATGAATGTACCATTCCTTTTGGTTTACCTGTTGATCCTGAAGTGTATAATATGAATAACATATCTTCAGCATCCATTTCTTCAGCAGGACAAATATCATTTACTTTTGCAATTTCATCGTGCCACCAAACGTCTCTTCCTACTTTCATAACAACTTTAGAATTAATTCTATTTAAAACAATTGAAGTTTCAATTGTCGGACAAGTTTCTAAAGCTTCATCTGCAATAATTTTTAAATCAACTGCTTTTGCTCCTCTATTTACACCATCTGTAGTTAATAAAACTTTACATTCCGAGTCATTGATTCTTGTTGAAAGTGCTACTGCTGAAAAACCTGCAAAAACAACAGAATGAACAGCTCCTATTCTAGCACAAGCTAAAACTGCAATTGCTAATTCTGGAACCATTGGCATATAAATACAAACTCTATCGCCTTTTAAAACATTGTTATTTTTTAACACATTTGCAAAACGACTCACTTCTGAATGTAACTCTGTATAGGTTAAAATTCTATTTGGTTCTGTTGGATCATTAGGTTCCCAAATAATTGCAGGAGTATCTCCTCGTTTTTCTAAATGACGGTCTAAACAGTTTTCTGTAATATTTAATTTTGCACCCTTAAACCATTCAAATTTTGGCTTATCCCAATCGTATTCTACAACTTTGTCCCATTTTTTGCGCCATGTAAATGTTTCGGCTATTTGTGCCCAGAATCCTTCTGGATCATTAACACTATGTTGGTAAGATTTATAATACTTAATAAAAGAATCAACTTGTAAATCATCTAAAGTTTCTTTTTCCTCTTCAGTTGCATGCTCATAAATTCCAATTTTATGCAATTTGAAGTCGTGCGTAATTTCAGAAACTATTTCAGGATCATCAATTGTTGAAGGAATTGTAAATTCAACTCCATCTGCAATATTTCTCAATAATTTGCGTAAAATTTTTCCTGATCGTGTTTTTGGTAAACGTTTAACTATCAACACCTTCTTTAAAGAAGCAACTGGTCCAATTTGCTTTCTAACTTCTTGAACAATATTATATTCTAATTCAAAATTAGAAACATAGTCACCTGATTTTAAAACAACTAATGCTAAAGGAACTTGTCCTTTTAAGTCGTTTTCAATCCCAAAAACGGCACATTCTGCAACTGAAGGGTTAGAGGCAACTATTTCTTCCATTTCAGCAGTTGACAATCTATGTCCGGCAACATTAATTACATCATCAACACGTCCAGTAATGTAAACGTATCCATCATCATCTATATAACCTCCATCTCCAGAAAAATAATATCCGGGAAATTTTTTTAAATATCCATCTACAAAACGATCTGTATTACCCCAAATATTGAGTAAATTCCCAGGAGGTAATGGTAATTTTACAGCCACAAAACCTTCTGAATTTGCCTCAACTTGTACTCCTTCTGAATTTAAGATTTGAATATCATATCCTGCAACAGGTTTTGTTGCAGATCCTGGTTTAATTGGTAGTGCTTCTATTCCCATTGAATTAGCTAACATTGGCCATCCAGATTCTGTTTGCCACCAATGGTCAATTACAGGAATTTGTAACTTTTCTTCCAACCATTTTAAGGTTGCAACATCACAACGTTCACCTGCTAAAAATTGATATTTCAAGCAACTTAGATCGTATTGATGCATTAATTCACCATCTGGATCTTCTTTTTTTATAGCTCTAATTGCAGTTGGTGCAGTGAACATAACTTTTACATTATTTTCACTTATTATTCTCCAAAATGTACTTGCATCGGGAGTTTTAATTGGTTTTCCTTCAAAAACAATGGTTGTGTTTCTATTTAATAATGGCCCATAAACAATATAACTATGTCCAACAACCCAACCAACATCTGATGCTGCCCAAAATGTATCTCCTTCTTCAACACCATAAATATTTTTCATTGAATATTTTAAAGCGGTGGCATAACCTCCTGTATCCCTTAAAATACCTTTTGGTTTTCCTGTTGTACCTGATGTGTACAAAATATAAAGTGGATCTGTTGCTTTCATTGGAACACAAGCCGCAGGTTCCGAATTTTTTTCTAATTTTTTATAGCTTATATAACGTTCGGTTTTTGGATTGACTGCTCCTAAATTACGCTGATATACAATTACCTTTTCTGGTTTATGTTTTGCAAGTTCAACGGCCTCATCAACCATTGGTTTGTATGCAATTAAGCGGTCAACTTCCATTCCAGATGTTGCGGTAATAATTGCTTTTGGTTTACAATCGTCTATTCTAATTGCTAGTTCGTGCGGTGCAAAACCACCAAAAACTACAGAATGAATAGCTCCAATGCGAGCACAAGCCAACATACTAAATGCAGCGTGCGGAATCATTGGCATATAAATAATAACCGTATCACCTTTTTTAACACCCAGATCTCGTAATCCACCAGCCAATCGTTCTACTTTTCTTTTGACCTCATTGTACGTATATGTTACTTTTTGCTGAGTAACAGGCGATTCGTAAATAATGGCCGCTTGTTCTCCAAAACCATCTTCTACATGTTTATCAACTGCTAAATAACACATGTTTAATTCTCCATCTGCAAACCAACGGTCAAACCCATTCTCATCTTTTGATAAAATAGTTGTAGGTTTTTTATACCATTTTAGATTTTCAGCTTGTTCTTTCCAAAAATTTGCTGGGTTTTCGATACTGCTTTTGTAGTGGTTTTGATAACTCATATACTTATTTTTTTAGTTGAATATCTTTTTTATTTTAATAATTCCTTTACTTGTTTTACTAGTTTCTTAGTTGAAAAGGGTTTGGATATATATTTGTCAGCTCCTAATTGCAAGCCAAGTTCTATGTCGGAAACTTTATTCTTAGCAGATAAAAACAGCACTTTAATATCTTTTAATTTCGGACTGTTTTTTAAATGCTTTAAGACTTGATAGCCATCAACATTTGGCATCATAATGTCTAACAAAACAATATCTGGAAGATTATCTTCAGCAATTTCAATTGCTTCAGAGCCATCTCTAGCAATAAATACTTCAAAATTTTCTTTTTTGAAGATATATTCTAAAGACATTACTATGTTGGGCTCGTCGTCTACAATTAGTATCTTTTTCATATTACTTGTTGTTTAGTGGTAAAATAAATGTGACTCTTGCTCCAGTTGGTTTAATATTTTCGGCCCAAATTTTACCATTATGACTTTCAACAATTTGTTTGCTAATTGCCAAACCTAAGCCGCTTCCAACTGGTTTTAAAATGGTTTGATTTTTTGATTGGTAAAATTTATTAAAAATGGAACCTAATTCGTCTATTAAAATTCCTTTTCCATTATCTTCTATTGAAATTTCAATGTTATTTTCATTTTGATACGTATAAACTGAAACGCTTCCAATTTCTTCATTTGAAAATTTTATTGCATTGGATAATAAGTTTATTATAACTTGTTGAATTCTATCTTCATCGTAAATTAAGTGAGCGTTTTTTATTCCTTCTGTATTAATTGTGATCTTCTTTTTTTCTGCTAATGGCAGTACAGAGTTAATAGATTTTGAGATTGTTTCTTTTATTGAATGTTCTTTTAATTCTAATTTTTCTTTACCAGTAGCTAACTTTTCTAAATCTAAAATATTATTTATAAGTCTGCTAACACGTTCGCTTTCGCTTAAAATACTTGTTAAAAATTTATTTTTAACTTCATGGTCAATTTTATCATCATCTAATAATATTTCAGACAATGCTCTAATAGAGGTTATAGGTGTTTTAAGTTCATGTGCTACAGTATCTAGAAACTCATCTTTTTGTTTATCTCTTTCTTTTAATGCCTTATTAGATTCTTTTGCTTTTTGCGTTTCATCTAAAATTTTCAATACTTCTGGAAGACTAATTTCTTCCTCTTTAACAACTGAAGAAATCAAAATTCTTGCGGAAGCACTTCCAATACTTCCTGTCAACAATTTTTCTGAAAAATTAACCAAACGGGCATCTGCAAATTGATCTTTTTTATTGATGTTATATTTCATATTGAACAAATTCAGAGCTCTTTCAGTACGTTGTTCTCCCAAAAACCGAGTCAATACTTTTCTAATATCATGTACATAAGCCTGTCCTTTCCAAACATAAGCGTCTTCGTGTAAAGAAGCATATTTATTATTATCAACAAACATTTCAGCAAAATTACGCTCTCTAGAACTTCCAATAATATTTACAGATAACAGTGAATAGGTTATAATATTAAAAAAGATACTCCAAAAAAAGGCGTGAGGAACAGGTTCAAAAATTTGTAATCCAAATAATTGATAGGGTTTTAAAAAGCTAAATCCAAAAAGTCCATCAGATACAAAAGAAGATGCTATTGCTTGAGAATCAATAGTAAAAGGTATTACTAATGTATAAACCGTAACTAAAAATCCAACTAAAATTCCAAATTTTGCACCTGTAGCTGATCCTCTTCTCCAAAAAAGCCCTCCAAAAAAGGCAGGTGCCAATTGTGCTATTAACACAAATGAAATTAACCCAATTGAAACTAAAGATCGGTCTAAGGTGAAAAATTTATAGAAAAAATAAGCAACAATAATTAATGAGAAAATTGAAATTCTTCTAATATTTTTAATGGATTCCGTATTTTTTTCAGACTCACCTTTACTAAACTTTCTTAAAAACCCGTAAGGAATAATTAAATTGTTACTCAACATTGTTGATAATGCTAATGTAGAAATTACCACCATAGAAATAGCTGCTGAAAAACCTCCTAGAAACACTAAAATTGCTAAAAAATCGTTGCCTTGTTGTAATGGTAGCATAAGTGTAAATAAATCGGCTTCAACTTGTTGATTCTGAAATGTTATATTTCCTCCCCAAGCAATAAAAATTACAAAAACGTTAAATAACAATAAATATAAAGGGAATAACCAAGTTGCTTTTTTTAAGTATTTTTCACGTTCATTTTCAACTACAGTTACTTGAAATTGTCTTGGCAACAGCATAATAGCAATCATAGAGACAATACTTAAAAGAAACCAATTAAACCCGCCTTCTAAACCGTTTAAACTTTGTTGTGTTTTAAAATTTGGCAATTTAGAAGCTTGCTGATAAATATCACTTGGCCCATTAAATAAATAAAAAGTTACATAAACACCTATAATTAGAAAAAACAACAATTTAATAATAGATTCTAATGCAACTGCTGTAATAATTCCTTTATGTCTTTCAGAAGCATCAGTATGTTGTGTTCCGAAAAACGCAGCAAAAACTGCTAATAAAATTGCTATATAAAATGTAGTGTCATTTATTATTGAATTTTCTAAAATATTATGATTAGTAATAACATTAAATGTTTCTGAAATTGCTTTTAATTGTAATGAAATGTAAGGAACAATTGCCAATACACAAACCAATGTAACAAGTGCTCCTAAAAAACGATCGTTTCCATAGCGTAATGAAATAAAATCAGCCAAAGATGAAATTTTATTTCCTTTTGAAATACGAATAATTTTTTTCATTAATAGCAACCAAGTTGGTATAATTATAACTGGGCCTACATAAATTGCTAAAAATTTAATTCCGGAAGTTGCCGCTAAACCAACACTGCCGTAATAGGTCCAAGCGGTACAATAAACAGCTAAGGATAATGTGTAAACGTAAGGATTATTTACCCAACCACTTTTTGAATTTTTCTCAGCCCAATAAGCCACATAAAAAATTGCGGATAAGTAAACTATAATAATGGATATTACTAAAAAACTACTCATAAAAACGTCTTAAAATAATATGAGAGATAATAATTGCCAAAATCCAAACAACAAAAATATAAAAGTATATTAAGGGAAACCCAAAAACAGAAATCTCAGTATCAAACAACAAAATAATAGGGATGTTGAATAAACTAAGTAATAAAATAGTTAATACTATGAGTTTTTGTTGGTGTCTTTTTTTCATTCAAAAAATTTAATTAGTTAAATATAATAAAAAGCAGCATTACATTAAAAATGCTGCTTTTTTAATAACTACTAATTAATGATCACTCGCTTCGCCAGCGCCCGAAGGAATTCTAATATCTTCAACTATATCTTGCACGTGTTGAGGAGGTGCAGGTGTAAATCTCGAAACTGTAATTGATATTACAAAGTTTACTACCATTGCAACTGTTCCAAATCCTTCTGGAGAAATTCCAAACCACCATTCGCTCGCAGGTGGCATTTCACCTAACCAACCTAATTTGTATTTTGCCATATAAAAGAACATTAAAGACAAACCAACTATCATACCTGATATTGCACCTTCTTTATTCATTCTTTTATCAAAAATACCTAATAAAATTGCTGGGAAGAAAGATGCTGCTGCCAAGCCAAATGCTAAAGCGACCACCGCGGCGACAAACCCTGGCGGATTAATTCCAAAATATCCTGCAATTAAAACTGCAACAAAAGCACTCAAACGCGCTGCAATTAATTCACCTTTTTCAGAAATATCGGGTTTTATAATTTTCTTAAATAAATCATGTGATATTGAGGAAGCAATTACTAACAATAGCCCTGCTGCTGTCGATAATGCGGCGGCTAATCCACCCGCACCAACTAAGGCAATTACCCAGTTTGGCAATTGTGCAATTTCAGGATTTGCCAATACCATAATATCACGGTCAATTGTTAGCTCATTTATAGATTTGTCAGCAACATATTGTACAATACCATCTGCATTTTTATCTTCAAATTTAATTAAACCTGTTTTCTCCCAATTTCCAAACCATTCAGGTAATTCTTCATATTCTGCATTGCTTACGGTTTCAACTAATTTAATTCTTGCAAAAACAGCAACAGCAGGAACTGTTGTATAAAGAATTGCAATAAATAACAATGCCCAACCTGCAGAAACTCTTGCATCCTTTACTCTAGGTACTGTAAAAAAACGCACAATAACATGAGGTAAACCAGCTGTACCTACCATTAAAGCAACGGTTATTGCAAAAACATCAATCATAGATTTACTTCCAGAAGTATATTCATGAAACCCTAGTTGTGTTGATAAACCATCTAGTTTATCTAATAAATAGATACCATCTTCACCAGATCCTCCAAATCCTAATTGCGGAATTGGGTTACCTGTCATTTGAAATGAAATAAAAATTGCAGGCACCATAAATGCAAATATTAATACACAGTATTGTGCTACTTGCGTATAAGTGATTCCTTTCATTCCACCCAAAACTGCATAAAATAAAACGATTGCCATACCAATGTAAACACCTGTGTTAATATCTACTTCTAGATAGCGTGAAAATACAATTCCTACACCTCTCATTTGTCCAGCCACATATGTAAACGAAACAATTAAAGCAGCAATTACGGCAACTATACGTGCAGTATTCGAGTAATATCTATCACCAATAAAATCCGGTACTGTAAATTTTCCAAATTTTCTTAAATAAGGTGCTAGTAAAAGTGCTAAAAGCACATAGCCACCAGTCCAACCCATAAGGTACACTGAGCCATCATATCCTGTAAAAGATACAATACCTGCTAATGAAATAAATGATGCTGCGGACATCCAGTCTGCTGCTGTAGCCATTCCATTCATAATTGGAGGAACGCCTCCTCCTGCTACGTAAAATTCTTTAGAAGATCCTGCTCTGGCCCAAATTGCAATTCCAATATAAAGTGCAAAAGTAATTCCAACAAGTATCCATGTCCAAGTTAATATTCCCATGATTTAATTTTTTATTTTAAGATTAATTATTCGTCAACTCCATATTTTTTATCTAATTTATTCATCAATCTTACATAGACGAATATTAAGATAACAAACACATACATTGAGCCTTGTTGTGCAAACCAAAAACCAAGTTTAAATCCACCCATTTTAATGGTATTTAACTGATCTACTAATAAAATTCCGAACACGTAAGAAACTAAAAACCATATGCTTAGCAAAATTGCTAAATATCCAAGGTTTTCTTTCCAATATGCTTTCATATCTTTTTTTGACATAATAGTTAGTATTAAAATTTATATATTGCTGTTGTTAGTAATCTAAAGTTATTTACAGAATTTGCTGTAGAAGTAATATCTCCATTTGTGGCAATGGATCCGTATTGTGCATTTGTAAACTCGCCTTCCAAACCTATTTTTAAACTTCCTGATTTCCAACCAATTCTTGGTGAAACTCTAAAAGCATTTTCAACAGTGCCTAAAAATCCATCAACATAAGTTATTGACTCGCCAAAACCTCCATTTGCAGCATAACCACCAAACAAACCCCATTCCATTGTTTCAGAAAAATCGCCACTAAATTCTGTCCACATACTTAAGGTTTCATTATTTACAAAGTCACCATCTCCGTTGGTTGCAAAACCTCCTATTTGAAGTACATCTGTCATATTTTGACCATAAGTTGCTTCTGCTTTCCAAGTTGCTTCGCCTAATTTTGTTCTAAAATACCCGATAAAGGCTGTGCTTGTTAAATTGTCTTCGCCTAAAGCTGGCCTACTAGATTTTAAATTAAAACCTAAACCTCCCAAAGTGGCATTTGCTTTGCCAAATTGTAGTTGTGCGTGTAATTGTGGTATTCCAGATTGACTAACACTTGCACCTCTTGTTTTAAAATCTCTTTCAGTAAAAAGTACTCCAATAAATTTCACATTCCCTTTTGTGGTAATTCGAAGTTGTGGATTTCTTGAAAAAGGTTGAAAAGGTACACCCGTATTAAAAGAATAAACACCAGGAAAAACAGCGGTAACAAACATTGGATGCCAATATTGCCCCATTAAAATTTCAACCTTGTCATTTGATAGTTGAACAAATGCGTGCCTCAATCTTAATTCTCCGGTTGTACCGTTTGAATTTCCAAAGAATGCGGCTTCAATAACCCCAGAAGTTTTCATTCCAAAAAAATCGGGACCACTAATTGCTCCTTTTAATCGGGATTGAATTGCAAGAATGTTAAAATTGGCTTGATCGTTTAAATCTTCGCCTCCAACAAGATTTTCAGCTGCAGGTAAAATATTAAAGTGACCTTCTCTGGCGTTTACGGTCTGACGACTGTCAAACATAAAATCTGCCTTTACAAAACCGCTCCAATTAATTCCGAATTTTTTGTCTGCCCCATCGGACTGACCGTAACTTAAGTTTGTTAATGCAATTGATGCAATTAACAAAACAAATAGTTGTTTTTTCATATATATAAGTTTGGTTAATTAATTATGTGTTTTCAAAAAATTAATTTTTAACCCTTACAATATGAAAAGAAATAGATTTTAAATAAAATTATATATATATATATGGTAATTAGTATAGTTAATCTTTAAAGCGCTCCCATCTAATTAGCATATATTTATCACCTAGCTCAGTAACAATAACCCCAGCTCCAATTAAGTTTTTATTTTCAGAAAAGTATTTTGCCAATTCTTGAGCGTTTAAAATTTTGTAAGTGGAATGATATTCAAAGCTATATGGTCGCTTAATATTATATTTTTTCACCCAATTTATAATACTCACATGCGAAATCCCTAAGATTCTCTCTATTTCTCGATAGCTTAACCCTTCTAAATATAATTGTAAAGCTTTATTAACGTAATAAGAGTCTATTTGTTTACCAATCTTATTTACAGTAAAATAATAATTGCACTTTTTACATTTATAACGTTGTCTTTCTTTTACTATTCCACTCTTAACATAGCTGTTAGAGCCACAATTTGGACAGAATTCAATGTTCATATATATTAATTTTGCATAAATATACCTATTTAGCGTGATTATTCAAATTTTACAACTTTTATTTTATCAAAATTTATGGTTGTAAAAAATAGTAACCTGTCGTTTTTATAAAATATGCTTCAATATAAAGTAAACACAACTTAACAATTTCTTAATATTTAAAGCTTAAAAAGTGATTTTAATTATTTTCAACGTTTGATTTATTTTATTATCATAATTACAACGTTTTCGTATATATAAAATATTTAACAAGCTTTTTTGTCTATTTTTGTAACTATTCGATAATAATATTTTTCTATATGATAAAACAAGGATTATACTTGCCAGAATTTGAACATGAGAACTGTGGAGCTGGTTTTATTTGTAACTTAAAAGGACAAAAAACAAATCAAATTATACATGATGCACTTGAGATTTTAGTTAAACTTGAACATCGTGGAGGTGTAAGTTCCGATGGGAAAACTGGAGATGGAGCCGGTCTATTAATCGATATACCGCACAAGTATTTTCAAAGAGTATGTGAATTCGAGTTACCTAATCAGAGAGACTATGCTGTTGGAATGGTGTTTTTTCCTAAAAATATAAATCAATATAGATTTTGTAAAGAAACTTTTGAACAAGAACTTAAAAACCAAGGATTAAACATATTGGGGTGGAGAAGTGTGCCTGTTGATTCCTCTCAACTAGGTGAAATTGCTTTAAATTCTGAGCCAACTATTGAACAAGTTTTTATAGGTAAAGCGGCTGCTTTAAAAGAACTTAATTTTAAGGCAAAGTTATATGCTGCTCGTAAAATAGCTGAACATACAATTGCGGCTTCTAAAATGTCTGAAGCTTCGTATTTTTACGTTTCAAGTTTATCAAACACTACCTTAATTTATAAAGGTATTATAATGCCAGAAGATATTGG
>CBDUKG010000018.1:0-34464 GCA_965367745.1 uncultured Flavobacteriaceae bacterium
CTCTAAATTATGCTTTGGCAGACGATACTGCTGCTACATTTGAAAATGTTGATAATAAACTACAATCTTATTGGATGTTTGGATTAAACTATTCTTTTTAAGAAGTTTAGTTAAATTATAAAAAATTAAAAAGCCTAACAAATACTTCTATTTGTTAGGCTTTTTTTTGTTTATTATTTTCATATTATATTGTTTTATAATCAGGAGTTTTCAAAAATCAATAACTTGATTATTAAACGAGTAAATTTTTTTCTATAATTTTTTAATTTAAATTTGTTTACAATCCATAAAATCTACAGTTATGAAATATTTATTAATAATCATTATTACATTTTCTTCATTTCAAATATATGCTCAAGATAGAGTTACAGGTTCAAATTTTGTTACAAGATCAGAAGTAATTGCAAAAAATGGAATGGTAGCAACATCGCATCCTTTAGCTACGCAAGTAGGTATCGATATTTTAAAACAGGGCGGTTCTGCAATTGATGCCGCCATTGCAGCCAATGCTGCTCTGGGTTTAATGGAACCAACAGGAAGTGGTATTGGTGGCGATTTATTTGCCATAGTTTGGGATGCGAAAACGAAACAATTATACGGTTTAAATGCAAGCGGTAGGTCTCCAGAAGATTTAACATTAAAATATTTTAAGGACAATAATTATAAGAAAATCCCATCTTTAGGCCCTTTACCGGTTAGTGTTCCTGGTTGTGTCGATGGTTGGTTTGAATTGCACGCTAAATTTGGAAAACTTCCAATGAATAAAATTTTAGCTCCCGCAATTAATTATGCAAATGAAGGCTTCCCAGTTACCGAACTAATTGGATATTATTTGGAACGTTCTGTCCCATATTTAGGAGCTAAGTTTCCTAATGTCTTAGAAACGTATACGGTTAATGGTAAAGCACCTTCAAAAGGAACAATTTTTAAAAATCCGTATTTGGCAACTACTTATTCTAAACTAGCCAAAGGTGGTCGTGATGCTTTTTATAAAGGGGAAATGGCAAAAACAATTGTTAATTTTATAAAAGAGCAAGGAGGATTTTTATCGTATAATGATTTGGCAACCCATAAATCGGAATGGGTACAGCCAGTCTCCGTAAATTACCGAGGTTTTGATGTGTGGGAATTACCACCAAACGGGCAAGGAATTGCTGCTCTGCAAATGCTCAATATTATTGAACAATATGATTTTTCAAATATTGAGTTTGGTTCTGCCGAACATATTCATATTGTTACTGAAGCTAAAAAACTGGCTTTTGAAGACAGAGCAAAATATTATGCCGATATGGATTTTGCAAAAGTACCTGTTGAAGAATTATTGGATAAAGAATATGCTAAAAGTAGAAAAAAATTAATTACAGATAGAGCTGGAAAATACAATGCTGGAGAAATTAGTGCTGGAGAAACTATTTATTTAACAGTAGCTGATAAAGAGGGGAATATGATTTCTCTTATCCAAAGTAATTATAGAGGAATGGGTTCTGGAATGGTGCCTCCAAAATTAGGTTTTATGTTACAAGATCGTGGTGAATTATTTACGTTAGAAGAAGGGAATTTTAATACTTATGAGCCAAAAAAGAGACCTTTCCACACCATTATTCCGGCATTTATTACCAAAAACGGAAAGCCTTATGTAAGTTTTGGTGTAATGGGAGGTGATTTTCAACCACAAGGACATGTGCAAATAGTAATGAATTTAGTAGATTTTGGAATGAATTTGCAAGAGGCTGGTGACGCTCCAAGAATTGAACACAGAGGTTCTTCATCACCAACTGGAGAAGCAGCAGTTAATAAAGGTGAAATTAAATTAGAAAGCGGAATATCGTTTAATGAAATTAGAAAGTTAATTTCTAGAGGTCACAAAGTTGGTTATGGAGGAAGTTTTGGTGGCTATCAAGCAATTATGTATGATACCGAAAATAATGTTTATTTGGGTGCTTCTGAATCTAGAAAAGATGGTCAGGCTGGAGGTTATTAAATTTTAGACAATAATATATAAAACAAAAGACCGCTTTAAAAGCGGTCTTTTTATTTTATAGTTAAAACAACGGTTTAGTTTTACTCATTTAAAACCCAAACACCACCTGTTTTAATAAGCTTCATACTTAATTCATTAATACCATTATCATATAAAAGATAAGTAAAAAGGTATTTTTGGCCTTCTTCAGCTGAAGGATTTAAGTGATTAGCAAGAATTCCTAAAGATTCAATTATTTGCCATTCTTCCCAATTATAGTCATAATCACTATAATTAGCAAGATTTGGTAAACTAACGTTATCATAGTCAGCATTTCCAGTTAATTGATCTGCCATATAAATATAATCAGCAGCAGTTAACGTATATTTAATCGTGTTATCCGGCACCCAAGAGTTCCCATCATGACCAAATTGTAAAACTGTACTTATTGTAGAATTATAAGCTACCCATTCACCATCTATTTTAGTGTATAAATTACCACGCACTTGTGCACCACTTGAACTAGAAAAATAGTCATATGCTACATCTAATTCTGTTCCTTCTAATGCATAAGGGAATTTTAATTTTAAAAATGTTGGTAAGTAATCATTTGGAGGTGTTGAACTTCCAAAGTTATTGTATCTACCTGGTTGTCCAGATTCTTCACCCATTGAGTCAAAATCTGCATCACTTATTAAGTAATACCCTTCTTGAGCAGTTACCCAAGCACCATCAACATACTTATAACTCATTTCGTCAGCAACTTTATCTCCAATAATTACGTCATCTAATTGATCATTAGTCATAAGAGCTGACCAAGTGTTTGCAACACGTATACCATCTAATGTCGCTGTAGGTATACCACCTGATTGGCGAATTGCAACTGCTGAAATTAGATTTCCTGCAGAACCAGTATTAGTTGCTTCTGGCGTACTAGGTTCATTATCTTCAACTTCTGTTAGCACATATAAATTTGAAGCACCAGTTGCGATATCATAAGATGCTACCAAAAGATAAGTAGTACCTAATTCAAAAGAAGTAGTACCATATGTTAAACTACTAGAACTAGCTCCAATTCCAAATAAAATATTTCCAGAACCATCATCCTTTGCTCCAACTCTTGCTCTAAATTGAGCATAAGGCTGAGTATCAGGCGCTTCCATCATATGGAAAAAATAATTCCCATTATAAACAGCACTAATATTTACTAAAGCACTTGCATATGCTTTTCCAGAACTTATAGTTGTAAATTCACTATTTACATCTTCTGCACCACCACCTATAGTAATAGAACCACCTACATTAGATGTAGGGTAATCGGCCATTTCTAAACTTGAAGTAGTATATCCTACAAAACCTGAAGACCCAGAATGTGTAGTCCAATCAGTAGTTATAGAAGTTAAATCGCCAGCAACTGCACCATAATCAAAATTATCTTCTAGAGAAACTGTAGGAGTAACTGAATAGGCACTTCCTGTATATTGTTCATATTTTGCAACAGCATAATCTCCTTCAGAAGAATTATTAATATTAGCAGCAAGTATATCAGCTAAATAATTTGCAGGAGTTGCATCAGATTGAAAACCTAATAAATCACTTCCCCCAAAAGTATAATCATCTTGATCTAAATTATAACCTTTTACATTAAAAGCGTTACCAATGTATAATTGATAACCAACTAATACAGATGATCCTTTACCCCAAACTGGGAACATATCTGTTAATAAAGGTGGTATATCCTGTTTTGCGTCATCTTCAGAATTAAAACTACCATAAGATAAACCTAAGTCATCATAATCATCTCCTGTTAATGTATATTCCGCCTCACCAACAACGATATTTTCCTGAGCAGCGATAGCGTCATGAATATCTTCCATAGGATCACAACTGGTAGTTAGTACCATTGTGAATGCCATTATTAAATAAATTATTTTTTTCATTGTCTTATGTTTTTTTAAAATTTAATTTTAGCACTTACGTTAAAAGTTCTACCGTAACCATACCAAACTTTTACAGTTTGATCAATTGAGTTTTCTCCATCTGTTGCATCAGCAATATATTGTGTATCAAATACATTGTTCATTCTACCTGTTAGAGTAGCATCTAAATCTCCAATTTTGAATCCATGTCTAATACTCATATCAAAAGTAGCATAATCAGGAGCTTCCCAAGCTTGAGGAGCATTTGCTGTACCTCTATCATTCGGATCATAACGAGCGTATAAATCAGCGAAGTAGTTGTAATCTACAGTGAAAAATGTTTTATCCATTAATTCATAATTTAAACCTAATGCAGCAGTAGTTTGTGCAGCATCAGAAACTTTTAAACCATCAATAAACATATTTACAGTGTTTACTAAGTTTTGTTCTTCATCAAAAATTTGAATGTTTTCAAGATCATTAGCCCATTGCCAGTCACCTAAAGAAAGCATACCTGTTAATGTTAACTTATCAGAAGCTTTATACATAAAGTCTAATTCAATACCTTGATGTAAAGCATTTACTCCTAAGATATTTGCTGATCCAAATGTTCCATCAGGATTTTGAAAACTTCTTGTTAAACTTCTATCATCCCATTGAGTTCTATAAATATTAACGTTAGCAGCGAAACTTTCACCTCTAAAACCATAACCTAATTCAGCACTGAATATTTTTTGATTTTCAGCATCAGCATTAATATGATCATTATCAAACTGTAAGAATACAGAGTCAAATCCAGGAGCTTTTTCGAAATAACCAATATTTGCGAATACATTTTGCTCGTCATTAAGATTGTAGTTCGCACCACCTTTTACACTATATCCTACGAAGTCATATTTATCAGTTTCCTGATTACCAGGCGTATACTGGAAATAATCAATTCTTTTGTAAGATGTGTTAGATGCAGCAACTGATATAAATCCAGCTAATTTATCGTTAGTATATTCTAATTGAGTAAATAAACCTTGCCATCCAACTTCACCATCATTATAGTAAGAAAATTTATCACCAACTTGTAAAGCTGTGTTAGGATTATTTATATTAGAATCGTCATAAACATAGTCACCACCTAATAAATCAGTAACTTCTCTAAAGTGTTCTCCTTTATATGTTCTTAAATCTACACCTCCAATAAAAGAAAGGTTATCGTTTAATTCAGTTTTAAATGTAGATAATGCTCCAAACCAACTATGGTCATTTCTTGACGCTCTTAAAAAAGCTTCAGAACCTAAAGCTCCATTAGCTCTATTGATAGCAACAATATTATCTAAATCAATTGGTTGGTCACTACCACCTATTCTTTCGTTAAATAAACCGCTGTTTGAACCTGCAGTTCCACCACCACCACCATTACCCCAAGAGGCGTATAATGCTGTTGATAAATTAGATTTATCACTAATAGTCCAATAGTGATTTAAAGATGTTTGTGATTTGTGATAGAAGTTATCTTCTACATGTACAACGTTTCCATCTCTTAAACCCCAGTTAGGATTAAATTTAATACCACTTTCTGCATTTTGGTAATCCTCAATTAAGCTTTGATTTTGTCTTTGCCCGTGTCTTTGAGGTGCTCCAAAAGTAGTAAGAGATATTTTATGGTCATCATTTATTTGTTTTGAAATATTTGCAAAATAGTTGTAACCCTCAAATTGAGTTCCATCTACATATCCATCACCTTTAGTTTTAGAGGCAGAAACTGTTACAGCTAAACCATTCTCTAATAAACCAGTTGAAACAGTTGCTCCATATTTTTGGTAACCATCATTACCAACACTAGTTCCAAAACTTCCACCCTTTTCTACATCTGTAGTTTTAGATAAAATGTTTATAGTACCACCAATAGAAGGTACAGCAACTTTTGAAGCTCCTAAACCTCTTTGAACTTGCATTGCACTTGTAACATCCGCTAAACCAGCCCAGTTAGACCAGTAAACTCTACCGTTTTCCATATCATTAACAGGCACACCGTTAATCATAACCGCTACGTTCTCTGAGTTAAATCCTCTTAAATTTAACCTACCATCTCCAAAACCACCACCTGATTTAGTTGCGTATACACCTGGTGTAGATTTTAAGATTTCAGGAAATTCTTGAGATCCTAATTTGTTTTCAATAACATCTGCTTTAATTGTAGAAACAGCTACAGGAGTTTTTCTATCAATAGCAAAAGAAGTTGCCGTAATAATAATTTCTTGTAAAGATTCTGCAGAAGGATTTAATGTAATTGATCCAAAGTTTTTAGACCCATTATAAGTTAAATTTTTAGCTTCATATCCAACAAATGAAACTACAATTGTACCATTAGAAATAGATGTCTCTAATGTAAAATTTCCATCAAAATCTGTAGAAACTCCCGTGCTAGATCCTTTAACAACAATAGAAGCCCCTGGTAAAGGTTGACTTGTTTCGTCAACTACTTTTCCAGTAAGTTTTGTTTGAGCAAAAATAGTAGCTGAAGTACATAGTACTACTACCATTAATAAATGTTTAAATTTTCTCATGTTTAAATTTTAATTTGAATTAAATGTCTTGCAAAAATGCAAATTTTTGTTGATTATACCCTCTAATTTTTGTTAAATTTTAACAAAAAATTAAGAAGAATAAATATACAAAAAATACAAGATTTATTGATAATCAGGCAAGTAAATATAGTCAAATGTTAATAAGCCTTAGGAATTTGTTAAAAACTTTATATTTTTAGTGCTCTACGGTTTTAAATTGAAAAGAATTGCCCGAGACCTTTGTTTCGGATTTCAGATTTTACTCACCCTAAACTGCAATTTTTATACAATTTAGGGTGAAGATAAATATATATTTATTTATTTTTTTGTAGATTTTTATGCGCCAATTCTTTACCTAGCTCTACTCCAAATTGGTCGAAACTAAATATATTCCAAATAACGCCCTGAATAAATATTTTATGTTCATAAAAAGCAATTAAACCCCCTAAGGTTTTTGGAGTTAATTTGTCTATTAAAATTGCTGTACTTGGCTTATTCCCTTCAAATACTTTAAACGGAAGTAAGGTTTCAATTTCGTTAATTTTACCTTGTGTCTTTAAGTCTAAATGCACTTCTTCCTTCGTTTTTCCCTCAGCTAAAGCTTGTGTTTGACCGTAAAAGTTTGCCATTAATTTTGTATGATGCTCTTTATTACCATACAAAGACTCTTTAAACCCTATGAAATCTGCTGGAATTAATTTAGTACCTTGGTGTAATAACTGCATAAATGCATGTTGCGAATTTGTTCCTGGACTTCCCCAAATAATATTTCCTGTTTGGTAATTAACAGCGTTTCCATTTCTATCTACACTTTTACCGTTACTTTCCATAATTGCTTGTTGCAAATAAGGCGCGAGTTTACTTAAATACTGAGAATATGGTAAAATAACTTCACTTTCACTCTTAAAAAAGTTGGTATACCAAATACCAATTAGGCTTAAAACAACAGGAGCGTTTTTTTCAAAAGGAGTGTTTTTAAAATGTTCATCCATTTCAAAAGCACCAATTAATAAGTCTTTAAAATTTTGAAATCCAACTGCCAAACTAATTGTTAATCCAACAGTGCTCCAAAGTGAAAAACGGCCACCAACCCAGTCCCACATTGTAAAAATATTATCGCTATCAATTCCAAATTCACTAACAGTTTTTAAATTTGTAGAAACAGCTACAAAATGTTGTGCAACATCTTTTTCTGAAGCTGATTGCAAAAACCATTTTTTTATAGTAGTTGCATTTGTTAAGGTTTCTTGTGTGGTAAATGTTTTTGAAACTATTACAAATAAGGTAGTTTCAGGATTTAAATTTTTAATAGTTTCTTGCACATGGTCTCCATCTATATTTGAGACAAAATGGACATTTAAATGATTTTTATAATATTTTAAAGATTCTACAACCATATCTGGTCCTAAATCTGATCCTCCAATACCAATATTAACAACATCGGTAATTGACTTATTTGTGAAACCTTTCCAATCACCAGAAACAACTTTGTTCGTAAAAGACTCCATTTTTATTAAGGTATCTTTTATTTCTGGCATTACATTTTTTTCATCAACAAAAATTTCATTAGCAGATTGATTTCTAAGCGCAGTGTGTAATACGGCTCTTTTTTCAGTTTTATTAATTTTTTCTCCTGAAAAATAAGCATCCATGGCGCTTTTTAAATCAACTTCATTTGCTAATTCTAAAAGATGTTCTATAGTTTCCTCGGTTATTCTATTTTTAGAAAAGTCAAATTCAAACTCATTAAAATTGATTGTAAATTTTTCTTTTCTAGTTTTATCTGTACTAAATAACGATTTTAAATGAAGGTCCTTTACTGTAGAATAATGGTTGGTAAGTTTTTGCCAAGCGTTGGTTTCAGTTGGATTTATATTTTTCATCATCATTAATTTTTTATGAGTTTAATTCCTCTTCAGGAATACTAATTTCGTTTATTATTTTTGAATACTTTATAGTATCCAATTGTTCTTTAATTGGTTTTATAAAATTGAAATAAGATGGTTTTACACCCTCTTTCATAGGTTCTGCAGCTGGTAATTTTTGTCTTAATGGATCTACTTGAACTCCATTTTTCCAAAAACGGTAGCAAACATGGGGTCCAGATGTATTACCTGTCATTCCAATATATCCAATTACATCTCCTTGTTTTACCACGTCACCAACTTTAACAGCTCTTCTGCTCATGTGCAAATATTGCGTACTATAAGTACTATTATGTCGAATTTTCACATAATTACCGTTGCCCCCTTTTTTGCGAGATTCCGTAACAGTTCCATTAGCTGTTGCCATAATTTCTGTGCCAATTGCCGCTGCAAAATCTGTTCCTTTGTGTGCTCTAATTTTATTTCCGTATAATGCAATTCTTCTTCTTAAGTTATATCGAGATGAAAGTCTTCCAAATTTTATCGGCATTTTTAAAAATTGACGACGCAAATTAGTTGCTTGGTCATCAAAATAATCAGAAATATTAAGTGTTGAGTCTGCTACAAATTTAAATGCATAAAAAGGTTTATCGCCATGTTCAAAATAAGAAGCTTTTATTTCTCCTATTCCTACAGGAATTGTATCGTTAATATATAATTGTTCATAAATTAATTTGAATTTATCTCCTTTTTGAAGTCTCGAAAAATCGATAGTCCAAGCATAAATATCATCTGCCATTTTAAAAGTTAAGTAAGAGCTTAACCCTTGTTCTTCAACAGCTTCAGACAATGAGCTCTCAATTATACCAGATGCTGTTTTTAATTCTATTCTTACTGGTTTTCTTCCATTATAAGCGATTGGAATTGAATCTTTAAAATCAATAACAGTATATCTAACTTTAGAATGTTTATAAATAAAAACTTGTGCTTGTTCGGTAGAATCGTTTTTTGCTAAAATAGTATAAGGAATACCGCTTTTTATTCTTCGAACATTAAAGGTATCTCTAATTTTATTTACAATATCTAAAACTTTAGGATATTCAATATGGTGTCTGTCTAAAATTTCGCTAAAATTTTCTCCAGATTTAATGGTATCATTTATTACTTTGTAGTTGTTTAATTTAAAACCAAATTCCTCAATAATTGCTGGTTTTATAGCTTCAGTGACCAAATTAGCTTGTGGTTTATCATTTTTACAAGAAATTAATAAAGCCAATATTAGAAGTGTAATTATATTTTTCAATATTTTTAGGTTTGTGTATTTATTCATTTAAAAAAATAAAACGCAAAAGTACAATTTAATTGTCAAAAATAATGTTAAAAGGATGTGCTAAACCTTTAAAAGCATCTAAATCTGCTCTAAGAGATCCAACAGCGAGGGAGGCTTTAATCTTTAATGGTATTTTATTATCATCGTTACTTATCCAAACTGTAACACTTTCTTGCTCTTTAAATACTCTACCTGCTTGAACCATTGGCCTAAAAGCTAAAGAGCTAACTTTTCCAAATTTAGTTTTTATAACTTCTTCACCTAAAAAAAGTAATTTAAACTTATGAATTTCTTGATCGAAGAACATTGGTAATTCAATTTCGTCTCCTACTTTTAACGTATTTAATTTTTGACTTCTTAAAAAGTAAAGAGATGAAAGTATATCCTGAATTTCATCATTAATAGGATGCTTTGTTTCTGTATTAGATTTATTGTTTTTTACAGTTGCCTCATTAGTGTTGTAATCGAATGTGATTTCTTTGTCTTTTGTATAACCACCTTCATCAATTTTTCTAATAAATCGATATGGTTTTAAATTATCCTTATAAATAAAAGTTTGATAATCATCTTTTACTTTAAAAAATAAACTTACCAAGCCTGTTGATTTTCCTGTGCCAATAATATGAAATGCATCTTTGTTTGAGTTTTTGGTTTCCTTAACTTCAATAGTAGAAAAACCAGCATTAAAAAAGTTGCTATAACTCATTCTAAACTTCAGCCATTCTCCTCCTTTAAAAGCAAGTTTTTTTTGCGGGCTTATACTTTCAAGCTTTACAGATTGACTAAATACCGCCGCAGATATAAAAAGGAAAAATATAAAAAGTTGTTTTTTCATTGATAAATGCTAATTGTTTGCTTACTATAGACAATTACTGTTCCAAAAATAACAAAAGCCAAACGTTTAATAGTTAAGCTTTTATTAAAATTGTTGTTTTCTAAAATTTATTGAACACTAGACCGTATAAAAATGCTTGAATTTATACATATCCAATTTCAAAATTTAATTCCGTTTATTTCAATTACTCTTTTTATTTGAGGAGCATGTTTTTTTATGGTAGCTTCAACACCGTTTTTTAGAGTCATTTGATTTACAGAACAACCTAAACAAGCGCCTTCTAATTGCACACTTACAGTTTCTTTAGTAATTTCAACTAAAGAAATATTTCCACCATCTGCTTCTAAATAAGGTCTTATTTCTTGTAAGGCACTTTCCACATTTGTTTTTAGTTCTTCTAGATCCATTTTCATTATTAGTTTGTGCTACACCCGCTCATAGTTGTAATTCTTACAATTTCAGTAGGAGGTAAATCTTTATTTCTTTTTACTAATTGAGATAAGGTGTTTTTAGTTATTGTACTAAAAGCATTTTCTAAAGGTGTATTATCTTGTAAGGCAATTGGATGACCAACATCACCAGCCTCTCTAATACTTTGTACTAATGGCACTTCACCTAAAAATGCGGTTTCAATATCTTCAGCTAAGTTTTTTGCACCATCTTTACCAAAAATGTAATATTTGTTTTCTGGCAATTCTGCTGGTGTAAAGAAACTCATGTTCTCAACAATTCCTAAAACAGGTACATTAATATTTTCTTGCTGAAACATTGCAACTCCTTTTTTAGCATCTGCTAAAGCAATATTTTGAGGTGTACTTACAATAACCGCCCCAGTTACTGGGACAGCTTGCACAATTGACAAGTGAATATCTCCAGTTCCAGGAGGTAAATCGATTAAAAGAAAATCTAATTCACCCCAATGTGCATCAAAAATCATTTGGTTTAATGCTTTTGAAGCCATAGCTCCACGCCAAATTACAGCTTGATTTGCATCTGTAAAAAACCCTAATGAAAGTATTTTTACGCCGTAACTTTCTACAGGTTGCATTTTTGACCGACCGTCAATTTCAACAGATAAAGGTCGTGCAGTTGCAACATCAAACATTAAATGTATTGAAGGTCCGTAAACGTCGGCATCTAAAATACCAACTTTAAAACCCATTTTTTGTAGTGAAACTGCCATATTTGCAGTAATAGTAGATTTTCCTACACCACCTTTTCCTGAAGCAATAGCAATAATATTTTGAATTCCAGGAACTTTTGGTTTTTCGGGTTTAAGAGGTGTTACTGGAGGAGCAACTGCGGTAACATTTACTTTTACATCGGCTTTTTGATCCACGTGTTCGTGAATAGCTTTCATAATTTCAACTTCTACTTTCTTTTTTGCTTGTAAAGTAGGATTGCTAATAGTTACATCTACTATAATTTCTTTCTCAAAAGTAACAATATTTTTAACTGATCCACTTTCAACTAAACTTTTACCTTCACCAGGAGCGGTAATGGTTTCAAGTGCTTTTGTTATATCTTTTTTGCTGTATGTCATATTCTTTATGTAAAATGATTCTAAACAACAAATATACAGAGTTCAAATGAATATAAAAAGCTAAGATTTAAAAAGTACTGCAGTGCTTGTTACAAAAAAAATAGGCTATAAATTATTTGGTAATTCTTTAAAGGGATCCCAAAAAATGTTATCAAAATTTTGAATTTGATTCTCAACAACTTGGATTCCTTCACTTTCTAATAATTGTTGCATTAGGTTGGTGCCATCAAAATGATGTTTACCTGTTAATAAGCCTTTTCTATTTACAACTCTGTGTGCTGGAATTTCTTGATTATTGTGTGAAGCATTCATAGCCCAACCAACCATTCTAGCAGAGCGTGCTGCTCCTAAATACTTTGCAATTGCACCATAGCTTGTAACTCTTCCAAAAGGAATTTGTTTCGCAACCTCATAGACTTTTTCGAAAAAATTTTCGGATTTTGGCATGTGTTAAAGTTAGTTTGAAAGTTTTAAAAGCGCAAAATTTAGAGCTGAAAAGCTTCCTAATACTTCAACTTAAATTTAATGTAAGTAATTGGTTTTCCTTTTTCTAAATACTGACTTTCGTAAAAAGTTTGCGTTGTGGTAACTTCTTTTGGTGAATGAGCGTTTTTATAAATATCGTGATGTGCATATAAAACTTCATGACCAGCACCATGCAATAATCCTAAAGTATAACCATGCATAAATTCACTATCAGTTTTCAAATTTACAATACCTTCAGGTATTAAAACTTGATAGTATTTTTTTAAAAATTCAGCATTCGTTAATCTATGTTTTGTGCGAGTGTATTTTATTTGAGGATCTGGAAAAGTGATCCAGATTTCGGTTACTTCATTTTCAGCAAATAACAAATCAATTAATTCAATTTGTGTTCTTATAAAAGCAACATTGGTTAAATTTTCTTCTAAAGCAGTTTTAGCACCACGCCAAAAACGTGCGCCCTTTAAATCGATACCAATATAATTTATTTTGGGATTTTTACGAGCCAAAGCAATTGTATATTCACCTTTTCCACAGCCCAATTCTAATACAATTGGATTATTGTTATTGAAAAAAGTTTGCCATTTTCCCTTCTTAGAGAAGCCTTCGAGTACTTCTTCTCGTGTTGGTTGAATTACATTAGAAAATGAATCGTTTTCACGAAATCTTTTTAGTTTGTTTTTGCTTCCCACAGTTAGTAGCGTGTTTTAAAAGGAAATTTAAATAAAATAAGAGTCGAAACTATTCGTTTCCAGCTTTTTTGTATTTTCTTATTTCACCTATCCAATAAAAGAATGCAATAAAAGTAATAATAATAAAAATCCAACTTACAGTGTTTTGCAACCACCAATTATCCATAGCTCTTATACTATGGTAAGGAGCAAATAAAACATTTGTACAAAAATCACCTATTGCTTTAAAAATATTGTTTGCAATCATTTCTTAATTATATTTACAGGCAAAAGTATGAAATATAGTAATGATAGCAAATTTTTTTAATAAAACTAAACCTGTAATAATTGTTAACCTACTATTGCTTTTTGCAATATTTTATGTAGCGGCTACATTTTTATTTAAAACAATTGATTTTTCTATAACATCTTTAGGTTTAAGTTTAGCTGTTTTTATTGGCTTTGTTTTTATGCTGTTGTTGATTAATTTTATTTTAAGAAAGAATAATTTAACAGAGGATAATTCATATGCTTTGTATATAATTATAGTATTATTAGGTAGTTTTTATGAAACTCTATTTCCCATAAAATTGTTTTTTTCTAATCTGTTATTACTTTTTGCTTTTAGAAAAATATATAGTTTAAAATCTGGATTTAACACAAAAAGCAAATTATTTGATGCGGGTCTTTGGATAGGAATTTCTAGCATTTTATATACTTGGAGCATCTTATTTTTAGTGTTGGTATATATTGGCTTATTTATTTATAATAAAATAACTTTAAAAAATTTAGCCATTCCTGTAATTGGTTTTTTATTTCCAATAATTGGTTTTTTTACATATCATTTTTACTTTGATAGTACTGAACTTTTTTACAACAAACTAGTTTTTAATTATAATCTTGATTTCTCTAATTACAATCAATTAAAGTATTTAATACCTCTATCATTATTAATAACAATTTTATTATGGAGTATTGCTTTTTTGATACCAAAAATATTACAGGTAAGCACTATTTTTAAAACCACTTTACAACTAATTATAGGTCACTTTATAATTTCAGTAATTATTATAGTTTTTGCAATACATAAAAATGGGTCAGAGCTACTTTTCTTGGTATTTCCCTCAGGTATAATTATCGCGAATTTTTTACAGAAAACTTCCTCAAATATATTTAAAAATCTAGTTTTATACCTATTTTTTATAGTTTCTGTAGTTGTGTATTTTTTATAGTTTTACTCCAAAAGCTAAATCACCAGCATCTCCCAAACCAGGTACAATATAGCCGTGGTCATTTAATTTTTCATCAACAGTTCCAATCCATAATTTGGTGTTTTCAGGAAAGTGATTTTTAATGTATTTTATACCTTCGGTTGCGCCAATAACACATGCTAAATGTATCTCTTTTGGGGTACCATGTTTTTTTAAACCTTCATAAACAGCCACTAAAGATTGGCCCGTTGCTAGAATTGGATCCGCTAAAATTAAGGTTTTATTGTCTAAATTAGGTGAAGCAAAATATTCTACCTTAATGTCAAAATCTTTGTCATTACGTTGTTTTCTATAGGCTGAAATAAATGCATTCTCAGCATCATCAAAATAATTTAGTAATCCGTCGTGCAAAGGTATTCCTGCTCTTAGTATAGAGCATAAAACAATATCATTTTTCGGAGTATCAACTATCTTTGTTCCTAAAGGTGTAGTAACAGTATTTCTTTCAAAAGTTAAAGTTTGACTAATTTTATAAGCAATTATTTCACCTATTCTGCCAATATTTCTCCTAAAACGCATGGAATCTTTTTGAACTGTGACATCTCTAATTTCAGAAATAAATTTATTTAATATTGATTTTTTAGCATCTAAAATATTGATAGTCATATAAGAAGTATTTTTAGCAAAAATAAAACTTTAAAACGAGATTTTAAACTAAAGGTTTGGTTTAATTTTTGTATATTACATTTTGATTTAAAAAAATTATTAATTAATTAAAAAAAGGAAAAGACATGGGATTATTTTCATTTATTAAAAATGCCGGAGCCAAAGTTTTTGGTATTGGCAAAACTACTGCTGAGGAAGCAGCAGATGTAGCAGCATTAGCTAAGCAAAAAGCAACAAAACTTTCAAATGCGGTTGAAACTTTAGGATTTAAAGTACAAGACTTAAATGTTGAAGTTAATGGCGATAACGCTACAGTTTGGGGACAAGCAGATTCTCAAGCAACTCGTGAAAAAGTAATATTGGTATTGGGTAATACTGAAGGTATTGCAACTGTTGATGATAGAATGACTGTAGAAATTCCTGAACCAGAAGCTCAATTTCATACAGTTGTTAAAGGAGATTATTTAAGTAAAATTGCTAAAAAATATTATGGAGACGCTATGAAATATCCTGTTATTTTTGAAGCAAATAAACCAATGCTTACAGATCCAGATAAAATTTATCCAGGTCAAGTATTAAGAATACCTGCTTTAGACTAAAATTTAAAAGAGTAATTTATAAATAGGCTGTTTGAAAATTCAAACAGCCTATTTTTTTATTTAAGAGTTTCTATAATCTTTTTAGTTACTCTTTCTGGAGCAATAGTTCTCATAACATTTTCATAACCTTCGCACACTTTATTACCATAAATTGAACAAGGAATGTTTGGGTATTTATTTAAATCGGGTAAAATGGCGTTTTTAAAAGGCTGATTAAAAGGAGCAAAGCCAGTATACGGATGTGTAATTCCCCAAATAGTTAACGTGTTTACACCAAGCATTGCTGCAAAATGCGCATTTCCAGAATCCATACTTAACATACAATCTAAATTTGAAATTAAATTTAATTCTTGCGCTAATTTTATTTTTCCGGCCATATTTATTGTAGCTTCATATTTAGCTGCAATTACATCTAAAATTTCAACTTCTTTTTTCCCACCACCAAACAAAAATATTTTTATAGCTTTATTTTCAGACAATTCAGCAATTACTTTTTCCATTAAATCTATTGGATACATTTTAGAACTGTACTGCGCAAAAGGAGCAATTCCTACCCATTTTTCAGATTTAACATCTGTGATTTTCAATAATTCACCGGACATTTCTTTTCTTTCAGGAAAAATCGGGTTAGAAATATCTAAGCTAAAACCTAAGCTTCTAAAAACATCGGCATATCGTTCATGTGTAGTTTTTAATTGTTTAAAAACTTTGTTTTTGGTTTGTGTTAATGCTCGTTTTTCACTTCTTCCTTTATTTATAAAAGCAACATTTTTAAATGAGATTTTAAAAAAAGTTCTCAGCACTTTAGATCTTAAAACATTGTGCAAATCTGCAACAGCATCAATTTTTAGAAGTTTTAATTCTTTATAGAGTTTATAAATTCCAAAAAAACCTTTGTGTTTGTTAGTGACATCAGCCGCAAAAAATGCTACATTTTTAATATCAGTAAATAATGGTTTTAAAAATGGTTTTGAAAGTACCGTTATTTTAACATTGGGATGTTGTTCAACCAAGGCTTTTATTACTGGAACTGTCATAGCAACATCTCCCATTGCAGAAAGTCTAATAACTAATAAATGTTTGTGTTTACTCAAAATAAAACTGATAATATTAATAGATTCATCAAAAGTACATAATAGTTTTAGTACAAAAAACTTGTAACAATTGTATAATTAATTAGTACATAGTTTAAATTGTTTAAATTTGCCAAAATATCTGAAAATAGATGATACAATCAATGACTGGTTACGGCAAGACCGTATTACAACTTCCAACTAAAAAAATTACGATAGAATTAAAATCGTTAAACAGTAAAAATTTAGATTTAAACGTTCGTATTCCTGCTTATTATAGAGAAAAAGAACTACATATTCGTAAAAAATTAGCCTCAGCATTGGTTAGAGGAAAGGTTGATTTTTCTGTTTTTATTGAAAATAATGGAGTAGAACTTTCATCAAAAATAAATGAAAATGTAGTAAAACAATATATGAACCAATTAAGAAAAATTGTTGATTCTAACGAGGTTGAATTGCTTAAAATGGCAGTAAAATTGCCAGATTCTTTAAAAACGGAGCGCGAAGAATTAGATGAAAAAGAATGGGCTCAAATAAATGTAGCTCTAGAAAATACAATTGATGAAATAACTACTTACAGAATTGATGAAGGAAAAGCATTATTAGAAGATTTTGTTTTAAGAATTTCTATTATTGAAGATTTACTTGAAAAAGTAATTGAAGTAGACCCGAAACGTATTGAGCAAGTTAAAGAAAAATTAAGAAAATCAATTGCTGAATTAGAAACCAATATAGATCAAAATAGGTTTGAACAAGAACTTATTTATTATATTGAAAAATTAGATATTACTGAAGAAAAAGTACGATTAAAAAATCATTTAGATTATTTTAAAAAAGCATTGAAATCTGACGATTCTAATGGTAAAAAATTAGGTTTTATTACCCAAGAAATTGGTAGAGAAATAAACACAATTGGTTCAAAATC
Organism: uncultured Flavobacteriaceae bacterium; assembly: GCA_965367745.1. Lineage (GTDB taxonomy): Bacteria > Bacteroidota > Bacteroidia > Flavobacteriales > Flavobacteriaceae > Lutibacter. The sequence goes on from CBDUKG010000018.1 coordinate 17,642, forward strand.
TAATTTTGCACCTATGCAAAAATTAGTAGTTCAAATGAAAGATGAACTTGAAAAAATAAAAGAACAAAACTTAAACGTATTATAAAACCATGCAAAAAGAAGGGAAACTTATTGTTTTTTCGGCACCTTCAGGCTCTGGTAAAACAACAATTGTACATCATTTATTAGCGCAACCTGAACTAAATTTAGATTTTTCAATCTCTGCAACTTCTCGTCCACTAAGAGGCAAAGAAATAGACGGAAAAGATTACTATTTTATTTCTGCTAAAAAATTTAAAAAACACATTGAAAAAGACCATTTTATTGAGTGGGAAGAAGTGTATACCGATAATTATTATGGTACTTTAAAAAAGGAAATAAAACGGATTTGGAAATTAGGTAAACACGTGATTTTTGATATTGATGTAATTGGAGGCCTAAATATAAAAAAACAATTTCCAGAACAAACGCTATCAGTTTTTGTGCAACCACCTTCTATTAAAGAAATGGAACGTAGATTAAGAAACCGAAAAACAGATACTGAAGAAAAAATTAAAGAACGTGTAGCAAAAGCTGAAAAAGAACTTAACTACGCCAAAGAATTTGATGTGATTTTAGTAAATGATAATTTAGAAGACGCAAAACAGAAAGCGTATAAATTAGTTGAAAAATTTATAAAATAAATGAAGATAGGACTGTTTTTTGGCACTTTTAATCCAATTCATATTGGGCATTTAATACTTGCAAATTATATGGCCGAATTTTCAGATTTAGATGAAGTTTGGTTTGTAATTACTCCAATGAGCCCCTTTAAGCAAAAAAGTTCTATGTTAGATAATAATCATAGATTGGCTATTGCAAATGTTGCTGTTGAAGACTATCCAAAATTAAAAACTTCAGATATTGAGTTTAAACTTCCACAACCAAATTACACGGTAAAGACACTAATTCACATTGAAGAAAAATATCCAGAACATCAATTTTGTTTAATTATGGGAGAGGATAACCTAAAAGGATTTCATAAGTGGAAAAATTATGAAACAATTATTAAAAATTACCAATTGTATGTTTATCCTAGAATTTCGGACGGAACAGTAGAAAGTGAATTTTTAAAACATCCAAATGTACACACCGTAGATGCTCCAATTGTTCAAATTTCTTCAACTTTTATTAGAAAAAGCATCAAAAATAAAAAAGATATTAGAACCATGTTACCTGCAAATGTTTGGAATTATATTGATGAAATGAACTTTTATAAAAACTAATTTTGGCTTAGATTTAACACTCAAATCTGCATACACTAAAATTAATTAAACAAAATTTCGTTGTATATTTGCTTCAATTCAAACTATGACAAAAAAACCTAAAAATAAAGGGAAATTTAGACAGAAATTAATAAACAAATACCGTTTGGTTGTTTTAAATGAAGATACTTTTGAAGAAAAGTTATCTTTTAAACTAACACGGTTAAATGTATTTATTTTTGGAGGGCTATTCTCAATTTTACTTATTGTTGGAACTATATTTTTAATTGCTTTTACCCAATTAAGAGAATATATCCCAGGCTATTCTTCAACGCAACTAAAAAGAAGTGCAACCCAATTAATTTATAAAGCAGATTCTTTGCAACAAGTGCTGGAAGTTAATAATGTGTACATTCAAAGAGTTAGAGATTTGTTGACTGGAGAAATCTCCGACGTAACTTTCAATAGAGATTCGGTACTTCAAACCATACAATATGATAAAGATTCTGTAAATTTAAGTCCTTCAGAAGCAGATTTAGAATTTAGGTTAGATGTAGAAAGCGCAGATAGATATAGTATTTTTAATGAAGCAACAAAAAGTGCAGCTATTGTGTTTTTTGCACCAGTTGTAGGCACATTAACCGATGGATACAACCCAAAAACAAAACATTTTGCGGTTGATATTGCTGTAGAAATGGGCACTCCTGTTAAATCTGTTGCCGATGGAACTGTAATCTTTTCAGCTTGGACTTCAGAAACTGGTCACGTTGTTATTGTTAAACATTCTGGTGGTTTTATTTCCGTTTATAAACATAATACGGCAATACATAAAGAACAAGGAGATTTAGTGAAATCGGGTGAAGTAATAGCGTCTGCTGGAAATACTGGAGAATTTAGTACAGGCCCACATTTACATTTCGAACTTTGGAATGAAGGATATCCAGTAAATCCTGTTAATTATATTGATTTTGAATAACTATGAGCCTTAAATCCATTTTAGCTAAACCTTATGCGAAACTTATAACAACTAAGTTTTATAAAGAAAGTAATAACGCCGTAAAAGTTCAGCAAAAAGTATTTAAAACATTAATTGCACAAGCAAAACACACTGCTTTTGGACAAGATCATAATTTTGAAAATATTAACACCTATCAAAATTTTAAAGCTCAAGTTCCAATTAGAGATTACGAAGATTTAAAACCATATGTAGATAGAGTTGTAGCTGGAGAATCTGATGTTTTATGGAAAGGTAAACCCTTGTATTTTGCCAAAACATCTGGTACAACTTCTGGCACAAAATACATTCCGTTGACCAAAGAGTCTATGCCAATGCATATTAATGCTGCTAAAAATTCGCTTTTATTGTATATAAACGAGACTAAAAAAACGGACTTTTTAAATGGTAAAATGATTTTTTTACAAGGAAGTCCAGAGTTAAAAGAGCAAAACGGAATTAAAATTGGAAGATTATCTGGAATTACAGCGCATTTTATACCACAATATTTAACAAAAAACAGGTTGCCAAGCTGGGAAACCAATTGCATTGAAGATTGGGAAAAAAAAGTTGAAGCAATTATAGATGAAACAATAAATGAAGATATGACACTTATTGGAGGAATTCCTCCTTGGGTGCAAATGTATTTTGAAAGAATTGTAGCACGAACTGGTAAAAAAGTAGGAGAAATTTTTCCGAACTTTAATTTATTTGCTTACGGAGGTGTTAATTATGAACCATACAGAAATAAATTTGAAGAATTAATTGGTAGAAAAGTGGATGCTATAGAAATGTACCCCGCTTCTGAAGGATTTATTGCTTATCAAGATTCTCAAACTGAAAAAGCAATGATGCTTTTAGTTAATAATGGCATTTTTTATGAGTTTATTCCTTCCGAAGAATTTTTTAACGAAAATCCAACAAGAATTTCATTAGCAGATGTGAAGCTAGGTGTAAACTATGTTATTATTTTAAATACAAATGCAGGTCTTTGGGGTTATAATATTGGTGATACGATAGAATTTTTATCTATTAATCCGCCAAGAATTGTAGTTACTGGAAGAATAAAACATTTTATTTCTGCTTTTGGAGAACATGTTATTGGAAAAGAAATTGAAGACTCTATAAATTACCATACAATTGACACTGGAATTACTGTAAGCGAATTTACAGTGGCGCCTCAAATTACACCGGAAACAGGATTGCCTTACCACCAATGGTTTATAGAATTTGACAAAAAACCAGCAAATATTGACGATTTTGCTAAAAAAATTGATGCCACTTTGCAGCAACAAAATAGCTATTATTTAGATTTAATAGTTGGTAAAATTTTGCAGCCTTTAAAAATTACTGTGATTGAAAAAGGTGGTTTTAATAAGTATATGAAATCTGTTGGAAAACTTGGAGGTCAAAATAAAGTACCGCGTTTATCTAACGACAGAAAAATTGCAGATGCATTGTTGAAATTTGAAGCAAAATGAAACGAGCATGCTAAAAAGTTTATTGCCTAAAAAAATCACTAATAGCGAACTGCATGTGACAATTAAAAAATAATAAAATAGACACATGAAAGTAATCTCCGTTAATATTGGCGAGAAAAGAGCTATTAATTATAAAGGAAAAATAGTAGAAACAGGTATTTTTAAAAGCCCTGTTAAAACTCCAATCTTTTTAGGTGAAGAAGATGTAGTAAATGATGCTGTAATTGATAGAAGATACCACGGTGGAATTGATAAGGCAGTATATGCATATTCTGAAAATCATTATGCATACTGGAAAGAAATCTATCCAGATTTAGATTGGAAATATGGAATGTTTGGTGAAAATTTAACCATTTCAAATTTAGAAGAAACCGAAATACATATTGGAAATCAATACAAATTAGGTAAAGCAATTATTGAAGTTACAAAACCACGAGAGCCTTGTTTTAAATTAGGACTGGTTTTTAACACACAAAACATTTTAAAGCAATTTTGGAATTCAACAATGTGTGGTGTTTATTTTAAGGTTATACAAACAGGAAACGTGTCAGTTAAAGACACACTTATTCTTATTAAAAATTGTGAAAATTCACCAACAATTTCAGAAATTTACGAAACTAAAAAATAATATTTTATAAACTAAAAAAAGGGTTCGCAATTTGCGAACCCTTTTCTAAATTAAAGAAAGTTTGGTAAACTTCTTTATTATTTTTTAGACAACAAGTCTCTTATTTCTGCTAATAAATCTTCTTGAGAAGGCCCTTTTGGTGCTTCTGGAGCAGGTTCTTCTTTTTTCTTAGTTGCATTTACACCTTTTACAACCATAAACATCACAAAAGCAACAATTATAAAGTCAATTACATTTGTTAAAAAATCACCATATAATACTGCAACTTCTCCAATTATTTCCCCAGCATCATTAGCAACTCCTTCTTTTGCTATATATTTTAAATCTTTAAGATCAGAATTAAATATTAAACCAATAAGTGGAGAAACAATTCCTCCAGTAAATGATGTAACAACACTTTTAAACGCTGCACCCATTACAAAACCTACTGCAATATCAACAAGGTTTCCCTTCATTGCAAAGTCTTTAAATTCTTTTATCATTCCCATTTTTTATAAATTTTAGTTATTCATTAATAAATGCAAAAGTAATAAAAATAATTATTCATTTAACATTTTTTTAACAAACGTCTAATTCTTTGTGAAATCGCAGTTAAAATTTCATAAGGAATTGTGTGAATAGCTGTTGCTAATGCTTCAACATGAGATTGATTTTTATAAACTAAAACTTCATCTCCTTCAAAACAATCTATATCGGTAATATTAACCATTATCATATCCATGCAAACGTTTCCAACAATGGGAGCTTTTTTATTATTGATATAAACAAACCCTATCCCGTTACCGAGTTGTCTGGAAATTCCATCTGCATGACCAATAGGAATTGTAGCTGTCTTTATGGTTGAATTTGCCTTAAAAGCACGATTATAACCAACTGTTTCACCCTTTTTAATAGTGTGAATTTGAGAAATCACCGATTTTAAAGTCAATACATTTTTTAAGTTTTTAGTATGTTTTGCTTCATTTCCAAAGCCTAATAACCCTATTCCAAGTCGTACCATATCAAACTGCGCTTCTTCAGAATAATTAATAATACCCGAGGTATTTAACATATGTTTAAATGGAATATTTGGTAATTTTTCAATAAATTTTAAAGAAAGTGTTTTAAAAGTAGCTATTTGTTGTAGTGTAAATGCTCGTTCATCTAAATCTTCACTTGCTGCAACATGCGAAAAAACCGAAACTACTTTTAAAGCAGTTTGGTTATTTATAATTGTAGCGATTTCAGAAATATCTTTTTCAACAAAACCCAACCTATTTAAACCAGTATTAAATTTTATATGAATTGGATAATCTTTAATATTTAAATCTGTTGCCTTTTCAATAAAAGAAGTTAATAAATGTACAGAATATATGTTTGGCTCTAAATTATAGTGGAGAATTTTTTCAATATTCGCTTTTTGAGGATGCAATACTAAAATTGGAGTTTTAATACCTGCATTTCGTAAAGCAATTCCTTCGTCTAGATAAGCAACAGCAAAATAAGCAACTTTATCTTTAATATGATTTGCTATTTCAATTGCACTAGCACCATATCCAAAAGCCTTCACTACCACAAGTATATTGGTAGTTGTATTTAGTTTAGATTTAAAAAATTGTAAATTAAAATCAATTGCATTTAAATCTATTTCAAGCACAGAAACGTGATTATTTTCCATTTTTAAGTTGTTCGGCTTTTTTCTTTTTCTCTTCTTGTATTGCTTTGTAGTAAGCGGCTCTACTCAACGGTTCATATTCTTGAGTTTCACCAAGTAACACTAAAGCATCACTTGATGCAGTTCTATGGCTATAATGTGCTAAGTTTCCAGTACGGGTACAAACAGCATGCACTTTGGTAACATATTCTGCGGTTGCCATAAGTGCTGGCATCGGCCCAAACGGATTTCCTTTAAAATCCATATCTAAACCCGCTACAATTACACGAACACCTCTATTCGCTAAATCGTTACAAACTGCAACAATTTCATCATCAAAAAATTGCGCTTCATCAATACCCACCACTTCAACATCTGTTGCTAAAAGCCGAATATTTCCAGATGAAGGAACAGGCGTAGAACGAATTTCATTGGCATCGTGAGAAACAACTTTTTCTTCATCGTACCTTGTATCTATTGCAGGTTTAAAAATTTCCACTTTCTGTTTTGCAAACTGGGCACGTTTTAACCTGCGGATTAGTTCTTCTGTTTTACCAGAAAACATAGAGCCACAAATAACTTCTATCCAGCCAAATTGTTCGGTATGATTTACTGTATTTTCAAGAAACATTTTGTAATTTCACGCTTCAAAGGTTATTGTATTTTTTTGTTTTAAACGAATGCAATACTAAATAGTATATTTTTTCGAATTAAATAGTTTAATTTGTAATACAGAAATTTCTGTTTTTCTGAACTTTTACAAATTTATTAAAAATAACACATCAATAATCAATAAATAAATCAACTTATGCACAAAAAATTAGAAGCTGAATTAGTGAGCCTGGCACACAGTATTTTAGAACTAAAAAATAACGATGTAAGTATTTTGCATAAAAAGGCGCATACTATTTATGAAAAATTAACGATTTTAAAATTTGTTGAAGAAAATTTAAATAGTGTCAAAAATGTTGATGAAGTTAACAATAAAATTGAAGAAGAAAATAAAACAACAATTAAACAGGAAACAATAGCAGCTATTATTTCCGAAGAATCTACAACTGTTAAAACTGTAGAATCTATAATTGAAGTAGCAAAAGAACTAGAGGAAGATGTGACCTCAACCGAAGAAAAGGCTTTAAAATTTTCTATTGAAGGCGCTCCAATAACTCAAGAAGAAACGCCAATTACTACAAAAGAAAATATTGAAGAAAATGTGTTGCCTAAAGCTACTTTAGAAGAAGAATTTAAAGACGCTATTTCTGCTGATGTTGCAACCAATCTTTTTGAAAAAGCAACAAAAGAAAATCCTGTTATTGAAGAAAACAAACAACAATCTATTCGTTCAATAAATGATACCTTATTTAAAAGTAATTTACAAATTGGTTTAAATGATAGAATTGCCTTTGTAAAACATTTATTTGAAGGAAGTCAGGAAGATTTTAACAGAGTTTTGTCTCAATTAAACTCATTTAAAACAGAAAAAGAAGCCAAAGAATTTCTAAACAATTTAGTAAAACCAGATTATAATTGGAACGATAAAGCAGAATACGAACAACGTTTAGTAGACTTAATTGAACGCAAGTTTTTGTAATTGCTTTTGCCATAAAGAAATCTACTTATTTACTTACAAGCCTAAACAGACTTTTAAATTCTTTTAGATTAAACCAACATGATGAAAATTGTAAGTGCTTTATTCATTTAAAAACAACTTAAAGTTGAAAAAAATTCAACAATTTTTAAAATGAATAAATTGTATATTGCACTTCTAAATGAATTTAAAAAAATTACATAATCTATTTTTAATTGGAATTGCGCTCTGCTCCTGTTTTTCATATGCTCAAAATATAGATAACCAAGAAGTACAAGATTTAAAATTCCAAGAATATTTTTTTGAAGCTTTAAAACAAAGTGCCACAAATAATTATTCAAAAGCTATTGAAAACCTTGAGAAATGTGCAGCAATTGATACTGTAAGTTTAGCTGTAGATTTTGAATTTTCTAAAAACTATTTACTCCTAAAAAAATATTACGAAGCCGAAGTATTTATTAATAATGCAATCGCAAAAGATCCAGAAAATCGGCATCTATTAAAACATAAAGTAAGTATTTTAAAAGCACAAAGAAATTATAAGGACGCTATAGAAATTCAAAAGCAACTTGTGGAATTAAAACCAATTTATAACGATGAATTGGTATTGCTGTATATTCAAAATAGAGAATTTTCAAAAGCTGAAGATTTAATTGCAGAAATCGAAGACAAAGCATTAACAACCTTAAAAATTAGAAGATTTAAAAACTATTTAACCAATAGAAAAAAATTGAATAAAAAAGAGGTTAAAACTGCAAAAAATCAACCGGAAAATGCAAGTATTGAAGCTTTAAAAAATTCATACGAAAAGAATAAGGATTTTAAAACCTTACTTAAAATTCTAAGTTACGAACTTGAAAATAACCTTTTTGAATTATTACATAAAGATAGTAAAAATGCATTGGAATTATTTCCAGCGCAACCAATTCTATATCAATTAAATGGGTACGCACTTAATAAGCTTAAAAAATATAATGATGCAATTGACGTTTTAACTATTGGCATTGATTTTGTAATAGATAATAATGAGATGGAATTAAACTTTTACAATCAGCTAATTATTAGCCACGAAGGTTTAAATAACACAGAAGAAGTTTTAAAATACAAACAAAAAGCAGCACAGTTAAAACAGGCAAATTAAATGAAAATATTTTCTAAAATAGTACTAATTTTTTTATTGATTTTTACATCATGTAAATCTAATAAAAGTACTGTTGATTCTAATATTAATAGTATTTCAACAAAAAAAATTATTAACAGTCATTACAGTGCTGATTTTGATCAAAAAACAATAAATGCTAAAATAAATGCCAAGTATAAAGACGATAAAAATTCGGTAAGTTTTAGTATTAAATTACGCTTAGAAAAAGATAAAACTATTTGGATGAGTGCAACAAAATTTGGTATTCCTGTTGCAAAAGTAAAAATAACACCAAGTAGAGTAGTTTATTACGAAAAAATGCAACGCACCTATTTTGATGGGGATTTTTCTTTATTAAGTAAATGGTTAGGTACGGAATTAGATTACGAAAAGGTTCAAAATATTTTGTTAGGTCAAGCTGTTTTAAATTTAAAAAAGGGGAAATACAATTCTGAAATCGCTGATAAATCGTACCAATTAAAACCTAAAAAAGAAGCCGAGTTATTTGGGATTTTATTTTTTATGAATCCAGATAATTTTAAAATAAATAGGCAAGAAATTAGAAATCAAGAGAAACAACAATTATTATCTGTTTCGTATCCAAATTACAGTAAAATAAAAGGAGAGCAATTTCCGAAAAATATTGATATTAGAGCAATAGATCATAAAAAAATAACAACCATAAATATAGAATATCGCACAGTTGAATTTAATGAAAGTTTAACTTTTCCGTTTTCAATTCCAAATGGTTACAAAGAAATTAGTTTAAAATAATGCAATTTAAATTAAAGTCCCTTTTACTGTTTTTAATAGTACTTATTAGTGTAAACAGTACTGCTCAAAAATCTAAACGTCAAGTATTAGAAGCACGTCGTGTGCAACTTCAAAAAGACCAGATATACATTAACGCCTTATTGTCTAACACAATAAGAACAGAAAAAAATGTATTAAATCAGTTAAAAGATCTTGATGATAAAATTAATACCCGAGAAGATTTAATTAATGCAATAGAGAACGAATCTAATGAGTTAGGAAACGAAATTTATTTAAATCAACTTGAAATTAATAAAAATAAAAGAGATTTAGAGGCGCTTAAAAAGGACTATGGCGAAATGATTTATAGTTCATATAAAAGTAAATCTCAAAATAGTAGAATCATGTTTTTATTGTCTTCAGAGAATTTTTTTCAAGGCTATAAACGCTTTCAGTATATGAAGCAATATACAGCTTTTAGAAAAAAACAAGGGGACGAAATTTATACAAAAACTTCTGAATTACAAGCATTAACAGACTCTTTACAAGTTAAAAAAGATCAAAAAAAGTCACTTTTAGATGTAAAAAAGAAAGAACAATCTGTAATTGAAAAAGAAAAGAAAGAACAAGAAGTTTTATTGAGCAAGGTAAAACAGAAAGAAAATAAATATAAGAAACAAATTAAACAGTTTCAAAAAGAAGAAAGCAGGGTTGCCTCTCAAATAGACAAGCTTATTAGAGCTGCAATTGCAGCTTCAAATAAAAAATCTGGAAATACTTCAACTGCTACTAAAAGCTCAACTGCTTTTGTTTTAACACCAGAAGCCAAAGAATTAAATTCAAAATTCGAACTAAATAAAGGGAAATTAGATTGGCCAGTTGAAAAAGGGTATGTTTCTACATTTTATGGAAAACAACCACACCCAATTGTAAGGTCTACTACAATTCAAAGTAATGGTGTTAGAATTACAACTGAGTCTGGAAGCCAAGCACGTGCAGTTTTTGATGGAACTGTATTGGCAGTTCAGGTAACTTCTGGAAATAAAAAAGCTGTTTTAATACAACATGGTAACTATATTACAGTATATAAAAACTTAGAAAACACCAATTTAAAGACAGGAGATAAAGTAAAAACCAAACAAAAAATTGGCACCATTTTTACTGATAAAATTACTGGAAAAACCATTTTAGGTTTTGAATTTTGGAATAATACTAATAAAGAAAATCCGAAACCTTGGATTTATAGAATGTAGTTTTTGTTTAGCCAAAAGTCAATATTAAAAAATAGAAATTTAGATTACATCCTCTTTTTTTAATTCACCCACCACTTCGAAGATGGATAACCTCCACCATTTAAAATAATAGCTTCACCTAATTTTGGAGTGCTTATTTGTACATTTAACTCTGCTGCTTTTTTAGTTGCTCTAATAATTGGGTCATCCCAAGCATGCAGCGCTAGTTTAAACGATCCCCAGTGAATTGGCATCATCAAATTTGCTTGCAGATCGATTGAAGCAAGAATTGATTCTTCTGGCGTCATATGAATTTGAGTCCACTGCTCATTATATTGTCCACATTCCATCATAGCAAAATCAAAAGGGCCATACTTATCTCCTATCTCTTTGAAGTGTTCACCATAACCACTGTCTCCGCTAAAATAGATATTAGAATTTTCAGATTTTAATACCCACGAACTCCATAGTGTATTATTTCGAGTAAATCCTCTTCCAGAAAAATGGCGTGCAGGAGCAGCAACAAATTCAATTCCGTTTAAAATTTTACTTTCCCACCAATCGAACTCTGTAATTTTAGAAGCATCAACTCCCCATTTAGTTAAATGTGCCTTAATACCAAGTGGAACAAAAAACTGCTTTACTTTTGAATTTAATTGCTGTATAGATCCATAATCTAAATGATCATAATGATCGTGCGAAATCAACACTAAGTCAATTTCCGGTAAATTTTCAATTGCAATAGGTAAATCTTTATTAAATCTCGGGTTTCCTAATAAGGGATGTGGTGCTGGAACTTCTCCCAACATTGGATCAATAAAAATATTCATCTCTTCCATTTCTATAAACATTGCGGAATGACCAAACCAAGTTATTCTTGGTTGTTGCGGTTCATTTTCAAAATAAGATTTCGTTAATTTTTCTGAAGGCAATTGATTTTCCGGAACTTTATTATCCCCATTTGTAAAAAACTTTGGAATTGTACTCCATTTAAAATCAGTCATTTGTAAAGTAATTTCTTGATTTTTAAAAGCTCCATCTCCGTTGTAGTTTGGAGAGTTTTCTATTTTAACTAAACTATCTTCACTTGGTTTGCCACCAAATTGAGGACTTGTGTTTACAAATATTGCCCCAACAATTACTATTAAAAGGATAATTCCTAAAATTCCAATCATTATTCTTTTAAATATTAAGATTATTTTTAGCACTAATTTATCGTTCTTCTTTGTTATATATTACTTTTCTTTCCTTTAAATAATTTAAAATATAATTGAAACAGTTTTCATGTTTTCCAACCAATTCTGGCGAAAATACACCTTTTTCGATAAATAGCTCATCTAAAAACAGATTGGCCGCAGCTGTTGCTGTATAACCAGTTGTTCTCGCCATTGAAGAAGTGTTAGTTTCAGCACAATATTCATCGTGCAAATTGTACACAATAGTTTTTTGCTCGCCATTTGAGTTGGTTCCTTTTAAAGAAATTCTCATTACAGTTATTTCTTCTTCGTTTTCACCTAATTTCCATTCATTAAATAATATTTTTGAAGTAAATTCTAATGGCGAAACCTCATTTCCATTAAAACTGATTTTTTCTTCATTAAAAAAACCACTTTCTTTTAACACTTTTACATATTCAACATGACCTGGATAACGCAAAGTTTTCTCTTTCATGTTTTTAATATGAGGCATTGTAAAAATTATTGAACGCAAACCATCTGAATTAAAAGATTCTAAGGTTCCAACTCCCTCAAAATCCACATATTCACAATCTGTTAAAGCTTCTTTCGTTACCATTACACCGTTTTCCACATAACGTGCCGGACGCGTATATTCTTCTATTACATCAATTGGAGAAAAAGGAGCTTTATAACAAAAAGGCCATTTTTTAACTTTTGGTAAACCGCCTACCAAACATTCAAAATCTGTAAGTTTTAGTTTTTCATTATAGTATCCTAAAATAATATTTCCCATTCCTGGCGCAACACCACAATCTACAATAGCAGAGACATTATTTTGTTTTGCAAGTTCGTTTAATTCGAAACAGTTTTCAGGAAAAAAAGAAATGTCAATTACGTTTTTTTCTGCTTCAATAATAGATCTTAAAGTTTCGAAACCCAAAAAACCAGGAACAGCACAAATCACTAAATCAAAAGGTTTTATTGTTTTCTGAAGCTTTGTTTTGTTAGTTACATCTAATTGAATAGGAATTAATCTATCACATTTAGAAACAGCTTTTTCTAATGCTTTTTTATTAAAATCGGTAAGTGTAACCGAATGATTTTTAGCCATATCAATAGCCATTGTGCTGCCAACCATGCCAGCTCCTAATACAATAATAGTACTCATAAAATTAGTTTTAAAGTTAAAAAGTTGAAAATAATTACGGATAAAACAGAACCATAATTACAACCCTGGTATTAAAACCCAAGGCATTTCAGATAACTGTTTTGTGTAGATAAATAACATACCCTTAAACATACAAAATATACATAACTAAAACAGTATTATTTTGGATAAGGTAACTATTCCAGTTTTAAAAATTAAAATAAGTACAATTAGTTTAAAACTCAAGCTTTAAATTCCGTTACTAAATTTAAAAGATTTTTAGAGATTTAATAGTTTTTACCCTGCCATAGATTTTTATCTTGAAGGTTTTTATCAATTTTAGCAACAATTTCAAAGTTTTTAAGTCCGCCCCACTTTGGAGCAATTAACAACTCTTTTGGTGCTTCACTTATAAAACGTTCAATAACAATATCTGGACGAAGTTGGGTAACGAATTCAGAAATAAAATTGATATAATTTTCAGAAGTAAACAAATTGAAATTCTCTGGATTTCGTTTGTATTGAACCGCCATAACGGAGTTTTTTACAATTTGTAAATGATGTAATTTTAAGGTTGAAATAGGCAATTTTGAGATTTCAAAAGCGTGGTTCATTAAATCTGATTCACTTTCACCTGGAAGTCCTAAAATAATGTGTGCTCCCAAATGAAATCCTTTGTTTTTACACAAGTTAAAAGTTGCTTTGGTTTCTTCAAAAGTATGACAGCGATTTACTTGTATTAAGGTTTTTTCATTGGTGCTTTCTACACCAAATTCTAAGGAAATAAAATAGTTTTTAGAAAGATCATCTAAAAAGTCAATTATTTCTTCTGAAATACAATCTGGACGCGTTCCAATAACAAGACCAACAACTTTTGGAACACTTAACGCTTCTAAATATAGTTGTTTAAGCGATTCCAAATCAGAATACGTATTTGTATAAGCCTGAAAATAAGCTAAATATTTATTGTTTTTTCCTTTTCTAGCAAAGAATTCAATACCTTGTTCTAATTGTGTTTTTACACTTTTTTGGGGCTCACAATAATCTGGATTAAATGTGTTGTTATTACAATATGTACAACCACCAACTCCTTTTGAACCGTCACGATTAGGACAAGAAAAACCAATATCTAATGAGATTTTTTGTACGCGCTCACCAAATTTTAGTTTGATAAATGAGCTATAATCTAAATATCGTTTTCCTATTATTTTCATAATATTACTTGTAATACAAATATAAGAATTGTTATTCTTTTAAAGATAACTAAGAAAAATTATTAATTCCTAAAATTGGATCTAATTTTTAGCAGTATTATTTTGGTAAATATAAAGACCTTTTGTAATTTTATACCAGTTTTTGTAACTATGGAATTTACACACAAATATCTATACAGAACAGTTGAAAGGATCGAAGTGACCGATACCTTTTCGCGATGTAAAGCTTAATCTTTTAAGTTACATAGCAATGTACTACATATCCTCAATAAAATATCTTTTTTTAATCAGAGGAATCTCAATTTTATATACAAATAAGTTCATAACCTCTAATAATATATTTATATGGAAATGAAAAAATTAGAAATAACGAATTCGTTTAACGAATTTGAATACGGAAATCAATAAAAATGACTTTTGATTAAAAAATAATAGTCAATTAATAAATAAAATATAATAAAATGTTAAAATCAATAATTAGATTAAGAATGAGCTCACATGATGCTCATTATGGTGGAAATCTTGTAGATGGAGCACGTATGCTTCAGCTATTTGGAGACGTTGCTACAGAGCTTCTTATTTTAAGAGATGGTGACGAAGGATTATTTAAAGCCTATGATATGGTTGAATTTATGGCTCCCGTTTATGCAGGTGATTATATTGAAGCAATAGGAGAAATTATTGAAGAAGGAAATTCTAGCAGAAGAATGAAGTTTGAAGCTAGAAAAGTAATAGCTCCTAGACCAGATATTTCAAATTCTGCTTGTGACTTTCTAGAGGAACCAATAATTGTTTGTAGAGCAACTGGGACCTGTGTTACTCCAAAATCAAGTCAACGTAAATAAATTTATCAATGGTAAAATTAATCTTCATAGTGAATATGTGTAATGCAGATATATACAAGAGGATGTAGATTATATGATTAATGCCATAGAATAGGCATTTGTTTATCTCAAAGAAAAATATCAATAACATAAGTTTCAATTAATTATGGATACAGATAATTTAAAACAAGGTATTGGAGAAATTTTTTCATCTCCAAACAGTGATGAAATGAGAGACTTCTTTAGAAAAAAGAAGAAGTTGATAGAGGATAAACGGACTACAGTAAAGGAAGCTGTTTCAACATATGTTAATGATGGTGACTATCTTGCAATAGGTGGTTTTGGAGGCGTTCGTATTCCTACAGCACTTGTTCATGAAGTAGTTCGTCAAAAAAAGAAAGATCTTGGCTTTTCGGGCCATGTTTCAACACATGATTGTCAAATTTTAAGCGCCGGTAATTGTTTTAATAGATGCGATGCTGCCTATATTGTTGGGCTTGAAGCTAGAGGGCTTTCTAAAAACGCAAGAAGAGTATTCGAGTCAGGGAATGTAAAAGTTACCGAATGGACTAATGGTGCACTTTCATGGAGGTTTAAAGCTGCAGCTATGGGACTTCCTTATTTACCAAGTCGAGTAATGCTCGGAACCGATACATTTAAATATTCAGGGGCTAAAGAAGGCTTATGTCCATTTACTGGACAAAAATTAGCTTTACTTCCTGCACTATATCCTGATGTTGCCTTTATACATGTACATCGTGCTGATATTTATGGAAATTGTCAAATAGAAGGGATTCTTGTAGCTGACGATGATATCGCAAAAGCATCGAAACGTGTTATTGTTACTACTGAGAAAATTATTTCAAATGAAGAAATAAGAAGAGAACCTCATAAAACAGTAATTCCTTACTGGTGTGTAGATGCTGTTATTGAAATTCCTTACGGTTCGTACCCAGGTAATATGCCAGGAGAATACTATTCAGATGAAGAACACTTAATGGAATGGTTAAAAACCGAAAAAGATCCCAAAGCATTTAAAGCCTTTATAGATAAAAACATTTTCAATACGAAGAGTTTTTATGAATACCTCGAGCTAAATGGAGGAATGAAAAAGATTCTGAAATTAAAACAAATTGAACATTTATTTTAAACTAATTATAGGATGAATAATAAGTATAATAGTATGGAATTAATGATAAGCATAGCAGCCCGCAGTCTTGAAGATGGTGCTGTTGTGGTTGTTGGAACAGGTGTTCCTTGTGCTGCAGCTATGTTAGCTCAAATGACACAATCACCAAACTTAACGGTTTTATTTGAAGCAGGAGGAATAGCTCCTTTATTACCTGCTATGCCAATTTCTGTAGGTGATTCTAGAACTACGTATAAAGGATTAAAAGCAACTTCTATGTCTGAAATTATGGAATTATGTCAGGCAGGTATTGTTGATTATTGTTTCTTAGGTGGAGCACAAATTGATAAATACGGAAACTTGAATTCAACCATTATTGGAGATAACCATAGCAAACCGAAAACAAGATTTCCGGGTAGTGGTGGAGCAAATGATCTTGCTTCTTTGTGTTGGAAAACATTGGTAGTTACACCTCAAAACAAACAAAGATTTGCTACTAAAGTAGATTTTATTACTACTCCAGGATATTTAGAGGGAGGTAATTCAAGAACGGAAGCAGGGCTCCCTAAAAATACAGGACCACATAGGGTCATTACTGATATAGGAGTTTACGGTTATCATGAAAATTCTAAAGAAATGCAATTAATTTCTTTACACC
>CBDUKG010000019.1:0-32551 GCA_965367745.1 uncultured Flavobacteriaceae bacterium
TAGCTCAGTAAAAATATTCCTAGTGTTACTAAAAGCACAATTCCAAAAAACCTTTTTATTTTAACTTTTTTCATGTTTCCTCTTTTTTAAAAATGTATCAATTTCCAAGTTCCACTACCATCATTGGCAAATTTAGTAGTATATTCATTACCTTCTTCATCTTTAAAAGAATACAAGGCATAAATTTTTGAAGAATGAACAAGTTTTCTGCTTTTAAAGGCCTTAGAATATTCTTTCATGTATGGCTGAATTTCTGAAAATGATCCCTTATACATTTTCAAACTTGTACTGCTAAGTACTTGTTTTAAACCAATTGTGTCTGCATTCTCAAAAACACCTTCTACACTTTTAACCATTTTACTAAGATCATTGCTTTCAATTACAGGGTTATTGTTTGTGTCTTCAGAAGAACTAATTTTTGGAACAATTGAAGAGTTCTCACCACTGTTAACATCCTCACTATGCTTATCATCTTCAATATCTACAATACCTGGAATATTAGTATCAAGAGGCGTCTCTATATCATCCTCCGGAAGGTTCCAGATAATAACAATACCAATAATTAAAATAGAAATTATAAAGAGTAAACTTTTCCCAAGACATCCTAAAAAGCTTCTTTTTTTCCTTTTTATAGGTTGAATATTTTTTGATGCTATTTCTTCTTGCTTTTCAGAAGCTGTACTGTCCTCATTCTTAACTACTGAATCCTTAGATATGCTGTTTACATCTATAAATTGAGTGCCACATTCAGTACAAAATTTATCATTTTTGTTTAATGAATTTCCACAATTTGAACAATATTTTGACATAATATTATGAATTATTTCCCTTAAATAGTAATATAATATTGGCTACTATTAAACCAATAAATAAAAGCGTAAGAATCGACATATACTCAATGCTTTCAGCAACCAATGCAACTAAAAGTACAAGTTGAATAACCATAATTATTTTAACTAACCAATTATATGGCTTTTCTTTTTTCCTTCTAAATAAAACAATACCGATAATTAATACTGAAAATATTAAAACTCCTGTAACCTCTTCAGATTGATTCCCTAAAAGCACTAAAAAGCCATTAATAATTATATAAACCCACGTCCATTTATTAATTGTATTTTTTATAGATGCCGTTTTATTTTCTGTAGTTTGAGTTTCAGTAATGTTGCTTTTTACTACCTTTTCTTTTGGGGTTTTTGTCGTAAATGATTCTTCAACTTTAGATTTTACAAAATTTGTAGTTTCTTCCTGTATTCTCTTTCCTACATCATTTTGCATGGATTTTTTTCCAAAATCTATTACTTTGTCTTTAAGAGACTTACCTTCTCTTTTATACATAAGTGGTTTTTCCACTTGTTTCTTTGATGTTTCATTTTTGGAACCACATGAAGGGCAAAATTTTATGTTTCCTATTAACTCATAACCACAATGTGAACAGTATTTCATTTGTATTAAATTTAATATTCATTATTTAACTTTACTACCGCATTTCGAACAAAATTTAGCACCTTCTGTTAATTTATTACCACATTGAGAACAAAAAACGGGTTGCGAAATTTCATCAATTGTTGTTGTCTCTTTTGAAGTAATTTGTTCTTGCGCAGGGTTTAAAGCAATTTCCATATACTTCTTTAAGTACTTTTGCAAGGTTATTCCATCTACATTGAAAATGCTGAAATCATTATCCCCTTCTGTTATTATTACAAACAAAGCAGAGGCCGCTATTACAATAAATTGTGTGTTATTGACTGTATTGTTGAGCATTAATCCTTTGTCCCACCATACAATTCCTCTTAAATACCAAGTCAAATTTTTACCTATAAAGAAAACATCCTGACCACCCACCTCCTCGAGATATCCAATAAATTCCATATGGGCTAATTGGGCTATTCCTAAATCAAAAGTATCTTGAGAAAGATCCGTTTCATTTGTCAGCTTTTTCCAATGTTGCCACCAAGTATTTTCATTAGCCCGCTTACTGCTATCCTGCATAATCCGTGTTAAACTATCTCTTGTGAAAGTCAGCAACTCATCAGGTTCCCAATCTTGCGTAGGTGTAGGATATTTTTCAATAAAAAGTTCTATTAAAAGTGTAAAAACTTGAAAAGCATCTGCAGACAAATGCCTGATTGAAGTATTCTGAAAATCCATAGCCGGATAATCGACTACAGTATTTGTGGCAAAATGTTCAAAATCTGAATAACTACTAAAAGGTTCAAAACGTAACGTATTATGAGGAGTTGTACCTAGAAGCACCAATTTTTCACCTTGACTATCAACGTACATTTTATAGGCCTGAATAACAGTTCTACGATTTATTTTTTTATAGGCTAAGGTAATAGCAGGGTTTTTCAAAACCTGTAAAAAATCAAAAAAATCTTCTGAAGTTGGCAATTCTCGCCAAGACAAATCTTGGTCTAAAGCAATATCCATCTCGTAAAAATCTTCTCCTATTAAATCTTTGAGCCTTTCATCAGACAATCCTGCTTTAAGAGCAAGTTCTTTAAATTCGGTAGCTAATAATTCCATTATGCACTTACTTTTTTAACCAAAAATCCTTTCTAAAATACTTTTTTTAGGTAGGTTCTTTAATGATTTAAATTCGTTTTTAACATCTTTCATTACATCTTCCAATCCGTTTTTATAACCCAGATCTTGTAATTTTTTATGGGTTTCTGCCATTTTTTTTGGAGTCATATCTACATCGGTAGGTTGCTCATCAATAACTTTCATGGCCTTTTCAAGTTTTTTACTAGTAGGTTTGGTTTTGAAATTTTGTTTTTCATAACCTTGTTTCACCTTTTTAATTGTCTTGGTTGCTTTTTGTGCTTGAGCATATTTTTCTGGTCGTTCACCTGCATTTTTTACTTTATTAGTATACATATCTCCCATGCTATCAGGGTTCTTTAAGACCGATTTTCCATCCTTAACATCTATAATATTAGCTTTACCTTGAGTTCTTTTACCCGTTTTAGAATCAATCTTTTGATCCGAATAATCAATATTGGCTTCTTCACAAGTAAAGTCAGTAGCGAGCTGTTGTTTACGAGCCGCCCAATCGGCATCTGAAACATGGGGAGGTTTGTCTGTCAATTCCCCAAAAATTCGGTTTGATTTAGCTTCAAAAACTTTCCTAGATACTTCAATTTTAACTACTTTACCATTTTTTAGTTTTACTTTTCTCAATACACGGTAATCTCTATCTGTATTTAGATTATCACTTGTATCGCCTGGAGTCCTAAAGTCATCCACTTCTAAATCTTTTGGATTCATTTTTAATTCGCGCGCCAATTCGTTAATTAATTTTCTATCGTGTTGTCTATATATTTTTTGACGAGGACCATCAAAAGCTTTTTTGAGTTCGGGACTTCCATGTTTTTTAATAGTTCGAACAATAGCTGGGTCTTCCATGATTTTCAACACTTTTTGCTTATCTATGAATTTACCACCTAAACGATTGGTTCTAATTTCACTTTCCAGTTCTTCTAGTTTCTTTTTTACAGCTGCAGATTTTTTGGGATCTACAGGTTCTTGTTTTTGGTTGTAGTCTCCATGCCTCTTCTTTAATTGTTTTCCTAAAAACTGAATAAGTAACTCGTCTCTTACTTCCCTACCTGTGTTTTTAGCTGCCTGAATCATGGATTTAGTTTGGTACAAATGAAACAGAAACTGAGTACTAACGTATACCGCCCAGCACAGTGCTTTGTTTTTCCCAACCAATTTTTCAATATTGTCTATGCTAAGCAATCGCCCTTTGGTGGTTGACATTAAATAAGGTATCAATTTATCTATTTGACGATTTTTGAAAGCTTCCCATCCAGTATCTTTTTCGTAGATAAAGAAATTTATAGCATCAATCATTTCTGCTTTTATCATACCAGCCGCTACAGCTCCTAATCCTTTAAGGTAGTAGCTTGCCAATGCAGAAAAACAGAGGTCTCCTGCCCACTGCGTCCATTCTAAAGTAGTTACTATCCTATTTGCCCATTTATCTACTTCTTTATAACCTTCTGCTCCTTCAGCAAGGACAAGTTGTGCAGCAATATGCCCTATTCTATTGCGCAGCTCAACTAATCCTTCAGTATCTAAAAAATGTTTTTGTGTTTCAAGGATTTGAGTAAGTTTTACACGAGCATTGCTATGAGGCACGTAATTATCAATCATATACTTACACTCTCTGTATGCCTCTTCCCAAGTTTTTATTTTTTTTCCAACGTCTTTAGTTTTAACCTTAACAGTAATTTCATGATAAAAATCCTCAGGGTTTTCATCTCCGCTTGTTTCTGCCGTAATACTATAATTAAGTTCGTAGGTTTCTCCAGCACCCGGAATTTCATCAATAGTATTCAATTTATACCTAGCATACGGTATGGAAGAAACCAATTGTTCGAAAGTAATTTCAGGTTGTAGAATACTTACTAAGTTTTTAATAGTTTTTTCGGTATTTAGTAATTCAAATTTTAAGTTGCTTAAACCTTTTTTATCAGGAACTATTTGATTTGATTTTTCATCATGCCTAAATAAACTTAAATCCATGGATTTTTCTATTGGCTTTTCAGCATGAATATGTATAGCTTTTTGCTTATCAAAACCTCTTTCTAAATAAAGACCTTCTTTAGAAAGTGTAACACTTATATGACTTTCAATAGGCTCCTCGTCTTCCTGTGAGGCACCTATAACTAGTGTTTTGGTCATACTACGACTACCTTGTGGCATGTTCAAAATCGGTCCTGTTAAAATAACCCACATTTCAGTTTCACTTTCCTTTTCAAATCTTATTTCTGTAAGTGGATCATCTTCTATATCTACACCAATACGGTACATACCTGTGAACTTCCAATTTTTTTCTTCACCTACATTTTCTATCCAAACTTTAAAACGAATTTGACTTTTTTCTTCAGTAGCAGGAAAAGTACAGTGATACAGTTCCGATTCTAGATAGCAATCTAGCAGATGAATAAGGAGTTTTTCTTGCAAAGGCTCTTTGTCATCTTCCAATTCTACATTCATTAACACTTCCATTGTTGCTGGAGGATGCGATGAAATAGAAACCGGATTTGGATTAGATGCCCCTACATTAATACCGGCCCATCCATCATCCCAAACTGGTTCCGAGATTTCTGCCCAATCTCCAATAGGTGTAAAAACTATAGTTTTAGTTAAACTCTCTATAGGTTTATTATTTACATCAATTACTTGAGCATATAATGTAATAAGTCTGTCGATATCGGGACGTAAACTTCGCTTATTATCAGGAGCAGTTTCAAAAACAATTTTTGGTTCACCTCCAGCATTTATCTGAACATCCTTTTGATATTGATGTCCTTCCGCATTGGCAACAACGGTAATTTTAAATTGGTTTTCTATAGGTTGCTCTTTAAGAGATAATTGGCATTTAAATGGGGTAGTTCCGCTACTAGGCCGGATTTGTAATGCAGACTCTGGATTGACTATCTGAATGGAGGCATTGATACTTTTCTCAGAGGTTTCAGTAATTTTAATCACTCTAACTTCCAAATTGCCTTGTTTTTCGTCTGAAAAATCAAATTCTTTTGCGCTAAGTTGTAAAATGTAACCTGCTTTTTCTTTTTTCTTATTTCCTTTTTTATTGTTTTGGTTTTTACCTTTTTTTAACCGCTTTCTAATTGCTATAACCGCAGCACCTATAGCTGCCCCACCAATAACAACTTCCCAAGGGAATTCATCATCTTCCGAATTATCGCTTTCATAAGCGTCATTTTTGCTTGGAAAGTTGTTTGAAGAAGGAGAAGTAGTTGGATTATTTTGGTTTCTTTTATTGATAATTGCAAAACCTAATTCCAAATCGTTGTTAGTACTAATAACTCTTAAAACATCATTGTATAGGTCACCTAAATTGTCGTATGTTTTTAAATAATATGGTGTGTTGTAAAAAAAATTAGCGGTTCCACTAAATTGAAAACGCTCATCCTTACTATAAACATTCCATTCTAATTCATATTTACCATATCCCAATGTATAAATATGAAATTCTGAAAAAGTTTGTCCAAATTGACTATATTTTTCTTCTATGATTAATAGTGCTCTTGAATGAAACCCCGTTTCTGATTTAGCGTCTTGAGCAAGTTTCTTAGAATGATATTTTACAATATGATAGTTTGAACTAACCCTGTTTGTCTTTCGGTTTTCATTATTTAAGTAATCTGAAACAGCGTTTTTGATCTCACCATCTGTAGGGTATCGAGGCCAAGCATATGATTTTTCAGATAGGAATACAAGAAAAAACAAAACAAAAATAAATTGAAAATATCTATTCGATGCATAAAAAGAAGAAATCTGGAATATTTTCATAACCATCTAATTAAAATAATCAATTAATAATGGGGTTATTAATCCAATTATGATTGATTTTTTTAACTAGTAGCTACGTAAATTTACAATTTGTTTGTTGATTATCAAAAAGAAAGATTACAAATAGTATAGAAAACTTTAAATATATTTGTAATGAAAGGAGGGTTATAAAAGGAACTAAACTTATAATTCTAAACTGATTTACTTTACATTCCTAAAATTTTTCTACCTTCTTCGCTTACCATACTATTATTCCAAAGCGGATGAAAAACTATATCAACTACCGTTTCAAAAGTTGGATGTTTCTGCTTTATGGTTTCTTTAATATTTGAGATAATAGTTTCACCTAGCGGACAAGCCGGTGTAGAAAAAGTCATAACTATATTAATTTTCTCTGCACCATTATAATACAATTCGTAAATCAATCCTAAATCAACAATATTAATTTCAATTTCAGGATCCATTACAGTTTTTAAAAGCTCTAAGGTTGCTAATTCAAATTCTGCGATTTCAGTTTTATTCATTTCTAATTTGTTTTACTTTGTGTAAAATAATTTTAAACACGTTAATGTTATATAAAATTGTTACTAATAATAAGACGATGCTTCCAACTTTTACTAGCACTAAACTATTTGATAAAATTCCAATTGGGATAATAATTATAAAACTTAAATACAAGTAAAATTGTATGCTTGCTATTTTTTCTGAATACAATTCTCGTGGCAACGGTGTTTTGGTTTTTCCTACTAATTTTTTATACTTTTCTAACCAAATAATAAAAGGCAATGTTTTATAGGTTTGCCCTAAAATTAAGGTGGTTATAAAACCAAATAGAATTGAAAATCCATAAAAAACAACAACACGAGATAACAATTCAAACTCAACGTTAAAACCAAAAATAAACACACTACTTATAACAATTGGCAAAAGTATAGAAGCTATTGCTAACATAGAGTATTGCATACCAACATCTAATTTTTTTCGCATTCTTTTTTTGTAGGAATCATAAATAAAAGAGACAAAAAACAATACACCAACTGCAACCAACATCCAACAAGCTCCTAATAAAATTGAATTATTTATTATAAACCAGTTAATTGCAATACCCAACAAACCAGTATTAATTAAATAAAATGAAGCTTTTAACTTATTGAAATTTAGTTGATGAGAAATTAAAAACATTGGAATTAATATAGAACCTACACCAATAATTAACATTAAAAACCATCCAACTAATCCAATTGTAGCGTGAATTTTTAAATAGTGAATATGCGTTTCGTTAAAAAATATAAATTTAAAATTTAAGGCTATTAATGTGCCTAAAAGTTCTGTTAGCAACAACCAAATAATTGCTGCAATTACAAATTTAGATGACCAGTTTTTTATTTCAGATTTTCTGTAAGATAGTAATACGTTTATTACAAAAAGTAATAAGGAAATAAACATGCACACTGAAGCATACGGCAATAACTTAGAAAATGAAGCTACCCAAAAAGAATAACTTAAAAAAAGTACGCTAAAAGCCGCCATCCAAAAAGTAAATTTGGCTAATTTCTCACTAAATAAAGCGGTTTCAAATACTACAGGAATTAATTGATATAATGCTCCAAAAATTATCATTGTTGCCCAACCTAAAATTGCCATGTGCGTTATGGCAATTAACTTAGTGTTAAAATAAACTTCTAACAAACTTGAACTTGAAAGAACCAACATAATTGCTACTATAAAAAAGCTAATTGCTCCAAATATAAAATGAGGAACAACTACAGAGCTATGAGGTGCATTGTTTGTTTTTAATCCGTTCAAGACAGTTTATTTCTTAAAAATTAATAATTGTAAATGGTCTATACTTCTTTTTTTAAAATGAATTTCAAAATTTCTTTCTTCCAATTCAGGTAGTAAAAATTGTGGAACTTTTTTATGATCTACAAATAGGGCAAAACCTTCTGGTAATTGCTCTAATTCCTCTAAAATTGTAGTCATTGGTTCGGGCATTTCTAAATGACGTACATCAACACTTTTTAATTTTCCTACAAAGGTTTTGTAAAGTGCATCAAACTTTAAACTTTCTTCGATTAAAGTTGGTTCAATTTCTTTTTCACTCGCTGCATCTTTTTTGAAAAATGTATGAAAACCTCCCGATTCTGGCTGTTCTGTCCAAGATTTATAACCACTTTGTTCTAATTTAGTAATTAATGGTAGCGGCTGAAAAGTATTTATTATTTGTAGTGTTTGTCCTTCTTTTAACGTTTTAACGGTTTCCATAATTAGAAGAAAGGGGTCATTCCCTCCACTTAAAACAGGACGAACATCTAAAGAAACTATACTATTATTTTTAGAAAATGAAGTCATAATTATACATTTAAATTTCAGAATAAAAGACTAATTTATCCTATATCAAAATTACTTATAAATTATAACCTATCATAATTTAGACTCAATAAATTTAAGCTGATATGACAGGTGTCATATTAACCTACAATTTCTTTGAATTTCTCAAAATCCAAACCTCCATAATTTCCAGAACTCATCAATAACAACGCAGCATTATAAAAATTTTGATTAAACAGATACGTTCTAAAGGCTTCAGGGTTGGTAAAAATGATTAAGTCTTCTCTGTTGAAAGCCTCCTTAATTTGCTGTTCAGTAACTTTTTCTAGTTTTTTAATTTCAACAGCATGTGGTGAATAAAATACAACAGCAATATCAGCACTGTCCAAAGCACCTTCATATTCTTTTAAAAAATCTGCATTTAAACTACTATATGTATGCAATTCTAAACAAGCAAAAACAGTTCTTTCTTGGTACTGGTTTTTAACCGCATTGGTTGTTGCTTCTACTTTACTAGGCGAATGGGCAAAATCTTTAAATACAACTGTTGACTGATTTTCTGCAATTTTTTCCAGGCGTTTACTCGCTCCTTTAAAGGTTGCAATGGCTTCATAAAATTCATCTTCTCCAACTCCCATATGCTGACAAATCCACTTTGCCCCAGCCATATTTTGTAAATTATGTTTTCCAAAAAACTCTAAAGGCATTTCTCCTTCCAAAGTTTCAATGTAGGTAGTACCATTTACAATATTGTATTTTGGTGTTTCATAAGGGTATTTTTTAATTGGACTTTCAGAATCTTCAACAACTTGCTTTACAATCTCGTCTTCTTCATTATATACCATAATCCCACCATTCGTAATAGAATTTGTAAATATTGAAAACTGTTTAACGTAATTTTCAAAAGTTGGAAACACATTAATATGATCCCAAGCAATACCACTAATTAAAGCAATATTTGGTTTGTATAAGTGGAATTTTGGTCGTAAATCAATTGGAGAACTCAAATATTCATCACCTTCCAATACTATAAATTCATTTTCCGAAGTTAAATGCACCATAGTTTCAAAACCCTCCAATTGCGCTCCAACCATGTAATCAACATTAATATCATGGTAGTTTAGCACATGCAAAATCATAGAAGTTATGGTTGTTTTGCCATGTGAGCCACCAATTACAACACGTGTTTTATCTTTACTTTGTTCGTACAAAAACTCTGGATATGAAAATATTTTAATACCCAACTCTTTGGCCTTCAACAATTCAGGATTGTCTACTTTTGCATGCATCCCAAGAATTACCGCATCTAAATTAGTGCTGATTTTCTCTGGAAACCATCCAAATGCCGAGGGTAATAGGCCTTTTTTTTCCAAACGAGATTTTGAAGGTTCAAAAATTGTATCATCACTTCCAGTAATTTGGTATCCTTTTTGTAATAGTGCTAAAGCAAGGTTGTGCATAGCGCTTCCGCCAATAGCGATAAAATGTAAATTCATACGTGTTCTAAATTAGTAGGGTAAAAATACAAATACGTTGTTTAATTTTATAAATTTATTAGTTTCAATTAACAATTATTTTTAATTGTAAAAAAACAAGTTCAATATGAAAAATTTTGTCTTTCTAATTATGTCTATATTCTTATTTTCAAATAGCGTTAATGCACAAAAAAATTATAATAATTATGACAAACTATGGTATAAAGTTACACAATTTGAAAACGATAAATTACCAAAATCTGCCTTAAAAATTGTTGATGAAATTTATAATAGGGCAAAAAAAGAAAACAATGCTCCACAAATTGCAAAAGTCTTACTTTACCAATCTAAATATGCTTTAACAATTAAAGAAGATGCTCAATTAAACATAATAAATTCGTTTAACAAAGAAATTGCAACTTCAGAATTTCCAACAAAAAACATCTTAGAAAGTGTATTAGCAGACTTGTATTGGCAATATTTTCAACAAAACCGCTATAAATTTTACAACAGAACTATAACTTCTGAAAAAGTAGATCCTATTGATTTTAGAACTTGGGATTTAAAAACTATTTTTAAAGAAATCCACTTTCATTTTCAAAATTCTTTAAAAAACGGATTGATTGCACAACAAACAGATTTAAAACAATTTGATGCTATTTTAGATCTTCAAAAAAATTCAAAAAAGTTTAGACCTACATTATTCGATTTTTTAAACCACAACGCCTTAGATTTTTACAAAACTTCTGAAACTGAAATCACTCAGGCTAATTATAAATTTGAAATTGATACTGAACATTATTTAAGTTCCTATAAAAACTTTTCACTTCTAGAAACTAAATCAAAAGACAGTTTATCTTTACAATTAAATGCGTTAAAAATTTATCAAAACCTACTGGCCTTTCATATAAATAGCGGTAATAAAGATGCCTTAATTTCCGTAGATTTAGAACGTTTGAAATTTGTAAAAGAACATGCTATTTTTAATGAAAAAGAAGCGCTTTTTTTAACAGCACTTATCGCCCTAAAAAAAGAATTTTCATCAATTGAAACCGCTACATTAATAGATTTTGAAATTGCCACTATTTATAATAATTACGCTATTGAATACAATGCAATTACAAATCCAAAAAATCAATTTAAACGCATAGAAGCAATAAAAACTTGTGAAGCAGCCATAGAAAAATTTCCAGAAAGTATAGGTGCAAAAAATTGTGAACGATTAAAACAACAAATATTAGATAACTCTTTAAGAATAATTTCTGAAAAACATATTCCTGTCAATAATTACAGTAAAATTTTAGTAAACTATAAAAATATTGAAAACTTATATCTAACCATCTATAACATTTCAGAAAACGAGCTTTCAAAATTTAATAAGATTTATAATAACAATGAAAAAATCGCATTTATTAAAAAATTAAACCACCTAAATTCATTTCAACAAATCTTAAAAACTGAACGCGATTATCAAGAACACGCAACTGAAATTGCAATTCCACCTTTAACAAACGGACATTATTTAATATACGCTTCCACATTTAAAAGCATAAACGCTGAGAGTCTTTTTGCAACCTCAACTATTCAAGTAACTGATCTTGCTTTGGTTGAAAACAGGTTACATAATATCTATACCTATCAAGTGGTTGATAGAAACAACGGAAAACCTATTGCTGGAGCAAAAGTGAACTTAAAAAACTATAATACAGGAAGGTACAATGATCCTATCGACAATAATTATATTACAGATAATTATGGTCAAATAAAATTCACCTCAGCCAAATCACATAGAAATGTTGTAATTACAATTAACACTAAAAATGATAAAGCTCGTTTTGGGGATTATTATTTTAATAATTATAACCCTAATGTTAAAATTGAAAAAAATACAGTTATAAAACCATTTATTTTTACAGATAGAAGTATTTATAGACCAAGTCAAACTGTATTTTTTAAAGGGATTTTTATTGAAAAATATAATGAAAAATCTTTTCCTTTTACTGATAAATTAGTAACTGCAGCACTTTATAATGTTAATAATGAAAAAATAAGTGAGCTTGAATTAACTACCAACGAATTTGGTGCGGTAAGTGGTGAATTTATATTACCTAACAATGGACTTTTAGGTCAATATTCTATCCAATTAACTCATGAAAAATTGACCAATCAACGGTATTACTTTTCAGTTGAAGAATATAAAAGACCAAAGTTTGAAACCTCTTTTAAACCTATAACTGAAACTTATAAAATAAATGACAGTCTTACAATTAAAGGAAGTGCTTTAGCATTTGCTGGTAGCAATATTACCAATGCAAAAGTAACATATCGTGTGCATAGAAAAGTTCAATATCCTAGATGGTATTATTGGTACAGACCATATTTTACATCTTCAGAACCACAGGAAATTTCACATGGAGAAACCAAAACAGATGCAAATGGGAATTACAGTATTACTTTTCAAGCATTGGCAGACAAAAGTGTAAATAAAGAGAATTTACCAATATTTTATTATGAAGTTACCGCCGATGTTACAGATATTAATGGTGAAACCAGAAGTTCCTCAACAATAGTAAAAGTAGGATATCATGCTTTAATTGCTGAAATTAAAATAGCTGGAACTATCGATAAAAACGATAAAGAAAACTTCCTGAAAATTGAAACAAAAAATTTAAATAGTAAAACTGTTTCAGCAAAAGGAAATCTAAAAATATACAAGTTACAAGCACCCAATTCTGTTTTAAGAAAACGTGCTTGGACAGCTCCAGATTATCAACTATATACTATTGAAGATTTTAAAACTAGGTTTCCAAATGAAGCATTTTCAAATGAAGATAATGTGTCTAATTGGAAAAAAGGAACACTTGTTTTTGAACGTGATTTTAATACAGCAAACAGCGATAAAATTGCGCTTAAAAATATCAAAAAATGGAAATCTGGCAACTATATTATTGAGCTAGAAAGCAATGATAAATTTGGACAATTAGTTACAGACAAACAACTAATTACAATATATAGTAAAAATGACAAGCGGGTTTCGGACAATCAACTATTTACTATTTCTTTAGATAAATCAAGTTACAAACCTAATGATAATGTAATCTTAAATGTTGGCTCGGCCTCAAAAGATATAACGGTAACTATTGATATTGAAAAAGATAAAAGAATAATTGACACTAAAATAATTCATTTAAATAATGAAATTAAGCAGTTAGAAATTCCTGTTACAAAAAACGATTTAGGCGGATTTTCAATTCAATATAGTTTTACCAATTTTAATGCTTTTAAAAATGGTTCATTGCCTGTTTCAGTCCCATATCCTGTAAAAGAATTAGAAATAGAAACATTAACATTTAGAGATAAATTACAGCCTGGACAAACCGAAACTTGGAGTTTTAAACTAAAAGGAAACAATAGAGAAAAAGTTGCTGCTGAATTATTAGCAAGTATGTATGATGCTTCTTTAGACCAATTTAAACCACATAATTGGCAATTCAATCCAATTTCTCATCCTGTTTATTATTCACAAACCTATAGAAGAGCACATCAAAGTTTTGGAAATACCCAGTTTGAAATTAACAATTTAAACCGTGCTTATTACGGACAAATACAACAACATTTTGATGCTTTAAATTGGTTTGGTTTTAGGTTTAACACTAACCAAATAAGAATTAGAGGTTTACGCTCAGTAGCTAAAATACAACGTGTAAATGATGGTGTGGAAATGGAAGAAATGGTGATGGCAGAAAGCGATGAAGCTCTTGAAGAAACCGTTACTGTTGCTTATGAAACACAAAAAGATGAAAATCAAATTTCAGACAAAGAAACAACTGATTTATCTGCTGTAAAAATTCGTAAAAATTTTAACGAAACTGCCTTTTTCTACCCACATTTAAAAACCGATAAAGATGGAAACGTAAGTTTTAGTTTTACAATTCCAGAAGCATTAACCCAATGGAAATTACAATTATTAGCGCATACAAAAGAGTTGGCCTCAACAACTAAGACTTTAACAACTGTTACTCAAAAAGAATTGATGGTGTTGCCAAATCCACCACGTTTTTTAAGAGAAGGTGATGTGCTACAATTCTCAAGTAAAATTTCAAATGTAACTGATAAATCGCTAAACGGAATTGCGCAATTAGTGTTAACAGATGCCATTACTGGAATAGAAATCAATCATTTAATTGAAAAAAACTTAACAACTCAAAACTTTTTAGTTGATGCTAAAGGAAATACAAATGTTAATTGGACCTTGAATATTCCAGATAACGTGCAAGCTATTCAATACAAAATTATAGCAAAAGCAGGAGATTTTTCCGATGGCGAACAAAATGTATTACCTGTATTATCTAACAGAATATTGGTAACTGAAACATTGCCAATGTGGGTTCGTAGTAATCAGACCAAGACATTTTCATTAGATAAGTTAAAAAATAATACTTCAGCAACATTAAAAAATCATAAATTAACATTAGAAATTACTTCCAATCCGGCTTGGTACGCAGTTCAAAGTTTGCCTTATTTAATGGAATATCCGTATGAGTGTTCCGAGCAAACATTTTCACGCTATTATGCAAACGCATTGGCTAGTCATATCGCAAATTCAAATCCGAGAATCCGAGAAGTGTTTAATCAATGGAAATCTAGTGATGCTTTGATTTCTAATTTGGAAAAAAATCAGGAATTAAAATCAATAATTATTGAAGAAACTCCTTGGTTACGAGATGCGCAAAGCGAAACTGAACAGAAAAAACGCATTGCCTTGTTATTCGATTTAAATAAAATGAATAACGAGCTAGAATCAGCAATTAACAAGTTAAAACAAGCTCAATTTAGTAATGGTGGATTTCCTTGGTTTAAAGGAAGTAATTATCCAAATAGATATATTACACAGCATATTGCAACAGGTTTTGGGCATTTAAAACAACTTAATGTTGCTGAAAATAATGAAGCTAAAAATATGATTGTAAAATCTGTTCAATTTTTAGATGATGAAATTTTAGACGATTACAACAAACTTTTGAATGAAGCTAAAAAAATAAGAGACAAAGCAAAAACCAAATCAAAAGGAATTAAAGCTGAACAAGAATATTTAGAAAAAAATCATTTAGGTTATACACAATTGCATTATTTATATATGCGAAGTTTTTATAATGAAATTAATATTCCTTCCAAAGTAAAAACCGCAATTGGTTATTATAGTAACCAATCTGCAACTTATTGGAAAGATAATAATCTCTATTCAAAAGGATTAATTGCTTTAATTCAGCATAGAAATAAGAATTCAAAAATTACTTCTGAAATACTGAAATCTTTAAAAGAAAACAGTATTACATCTGAAGAATTAGGAATGTACTGGAAAGAAAACTCCCCAAGTTGGTATTGGTACCAAGCTCCTATTGAAACACAAGCATTAATGGTAGAAGTATTTTCTGAAATTGAAAACGATATTAAAATTGTTGATGAATTAAAAGTTTGGCTGCTTAAAAACAAACAAACCAATAGTTGGAAAACCACAAAAGCAACAACCGAGGCTGTATATGCTTTGTTATTACAAGGAAGTGATTGGTTGTCTGTAAATGAAACTGTTGAAGTTACTGTTGGAAACAAAAAAATTGAGCCTTCAAAATTAGAAAATGTTGCCATTGAAGCTGGAACCGGTTATTATAAAACTTCTTGGAATGGAAGCGAAATTACTCCAGAAATGGGTGAAGTAAGCATTTCTAAAAAAGGTAAAGGCATTGCCTGGGGTGGATTGTATTGGCAATATTTTGAAGATTTAGATAAAATTACCAATACTAAAACACCGCTGCAGTTAACTAAAAAATTGTTCTTAAAATCGAATACGGATACTGGAAAAGAATTAACCGAAATTAAAGAAACCCACACATTAAAACTAGGGGATTTAATAACTGTTAGAATTGAGTTAAAAGTGGACAGGCCAATGGAATTTGTGCATTTAAAAGATATGAGAGCAAGCGGATTAGAACCTATAAATGTGCTATCTCAATACAAATGGCAAGATGGTTTGGGTTATTATGAAAGTACGAAAGATGCTGCCACAAACTTTTTTATGGACTATTTACCAAAAGGTGTTTATGTTTTCGAATACGATTTACGTGTAAATAATGCAGGGAACTTTAGCAATGGAATTTCAACCATACAAAGTATGTATGCTCCTGAATTTAGCAGCCATAGTGAAGGTGTTAGAATTCAAGTTGGCGATTAGTTTTTGGCTATTAGCTGTTTGCTAATAGCTGAACTCATAATTTAATCTTAATATTTTCAGTTTCATCAACAGTATAAGAATGCGAAAAACCAAAAACTTTATACTTGATTTTTCCTTGGTACTTTACTTCAATTTTTTGACTGAAAAGACTTCCAATTAAGCCTCCAATATTTTTGTTTGAAAATATACTATCAGTTGGAATGTTTACTTTTAAAGGTATTGTAAATTCTTCTTTTGCAGGAACATCAAAACTACCTGAATTTACTGTTGCCATTTCATTTCCGTTTACATAAACTTTAATACCATCAGCTTTTAATTTACCTCCAATATCGTTTGGGTTTTTAAATAAACCTTCTGCTTCAATAGTTACAAAGGTTTTAGAAGATTCCAATACTTTTATATTCTTAATCCCAATAAATTCGGGAGATTCTTTTATTGTACAGCTTATAACAACAAGTGCAATACCAAAAAAAATTACTATTTTTTTAATCATTTTTTCTTTTTAAATCTCCGCAAAAGTAATGATTTATTTATTTTTCTCTTTTAAAATGGATCGTTTTTTACTAGCCTTTGCCAAAGGATTAAAATCTAATGCCAATAGAATCCAATATTCTAAATTTACATCTAAGTCTAAAGCATCATCATCTAAATACACATACCCTTTCATCGGCCGTCCGGTAAAAGTCATTTCTTTACATCCCTCTTTTGTTAAAGCTTCTGCATACTTTTCCGCACCAATTCTTGCCATTAGTTCATTTTTAATTATTCCTACACACGTTTTATCTTCCATCATAAAACACAAGCCTCCAAACATTTTCTTTTCATAAAAGTTGACGTTTTCTTCTTTTAATAATCTGTGTATTCTATCTGCTAATTGCTGATTATATGACATTATTTAATTTTTAAAACTTTAAATATTAACTGTACATTTGCATAAAAATAAACAAAATGGATTTAAATCTGATTCCAAATATAAAACATACAACTAGTAATAACTTCTTTTTATTAGCTGGACCTTGCGCTATTGAAGGTGAAGAAATGGCGATGCGCATTGCTGAACATATTTTAAAAGTAACTGATACGCTAGAAATTCCGTTTATTTTTAAGGGAAGTTTTAAAAAGGCAAATAGAAGTAGAATTGATAGTTTTACAGGAATTGGAGATGAAAAAGCCTTAAAAATATTAAGAAAAGTTTCAGAAACTTTTAGTGTTCCTGCGGTTACAGATATTCACACAAATGAAGATGCTGCCAAAGCAGCTGAATATGTTGATGTGTTGCAAATACCTGCATTTTTAGTGAGACAAACCGATTTGGTAGTTGCAGCAGCAAAAACCGGTAAGGTTATAAATCTAAAAAAAGGACAATTTATGAGTCCGTCTGCAATGAAACACGCAGTTCAAAAAGTAAAAGATAGCGGAAACCAAAAAGCTTGGATTACCGATAGAGGAACTATGTTTGGTTATCAAGATATGATTGTTGATTTTAGAGGAATTCCTGAAATGCAACAATTTGCACCTACTGTTTTAGACATTACTCATTCTTTACAACAACCAAATCAGACTAGTGGTGTTACTGGAGGAAGACCAGATATGATCGAAACTATTGCAAGAGCTGGAATTGCTGTTGGTGTTGATGGCTTGTTTTTAGAAACTCATTTCGATCCTAAAAACGCAAAAAGTGATGGTGCTAATATGCTAGACTTACAATATTTAGAAGCTCTTTTAAGTAATTTGGTAGCAATTAGAAAAACAATTAATAGTTTTAAGAAACAATAAATTTCGTTCTTAAAATATTTATTATTCTAACTAAACTATAATTGAATGAGACTTTAGTAAATCATAAAGTTCAACCAAAGGTACGATTCAAAAAAGCCAAGGTCTTCTAATAAAGTGTCTGAGTTTAATTTTTAACTACCTTTTTTATTAATACTATCAATTATATTTTTAATTCTGTTTTCTTCAATATTATAATCCATTGGCATACCTTTTTTTTCTGGAAACTGCTCAATCATAACTGTTGTAGAAGGGAATGCGAAATCTACTCCTAGTTCAGCTGCTAATTTTAAAATAGCAATGTGTAAACTATGCTTAGAGGCTTGTTCTTCTGCCCAACCTAATTGAACAAAATAAACATTTAAAAGTATTTGTAAAGCAGAATCACCAAAACCTGAAAACTCTACATTAAAAGCATCGTCTCGCGTGTCTGGGTGTAATTCAACAATCTTACGAACTCCTTTTACAAAAGCATCAATAAGTTCTG
This sequence comes from uncultured Flavobacteriaceae bacterium, assembly GCA_965367745.1. Lineage (GTDB taxonomy): Bacteria > Bacteroidota > Bacteroidia > Flavobacteriales > Flavobacteriaceae > Lutibacter. The sequence goes on from CBDUKG010000019.1 coordinate 18,626, forward strand.
GAGGTGTATCATAACGCACCCCTAAATTAGTATTGTATCTTCTAAAAGCTCTAAGCCCTTTATTATTAACTACCATTTCAGAAAGTGTACTATTCGGAATTTGATATACCGAAGTATCTGCTGCTCTAACAGTAGTAGATCTAAACCCAACGGTTTCAACAGTACCTGCTACAATACCAGCTTCTATCCAATCTCCAATATGAAACGGTTTGTCTACAAAAATCATTATTGTACCAATCAGGTTTTTAACTGTGTCTTGAGAAGCCAAAGCAACTGCAATACCACCAATTGAAGCTCCTGCAATAACTGTAACTGGTTCAATACCAAATAAAGTTAATAGTTTCAAAAACCCAATAAATATTACAAGTCCTGTTAAGAAATTATCTAAAATTGGAACTAATTGATCATCTAATTTACTATGGGTACTTTCTACAAAATCTTCATAAATACCCATAATAACCTTTACTAATTTTAAGAAAACATAAATCCAAAAAACAGTAGCCATTATATTAAACGATAAAAATAAAAACGTGTTCAAATTTAAAGGAAGTAATAAAGAAGGTAGCAACCATTTAATAAATTGAATTAAAAGTAATAATACAATTGGTCGTGCTAATTTTTTTAAGGTAATATTAATTCTTTCATTTGATTTTTTAATTATTAAATATTGAATTTTACGCAGTATAAAAAACACAACCTTTCTTAAAATATAAAAAACTAAAACACTTAAGACAACCATTACTATTATTCCTAGATACTGCCACAACTCAATGTTAAGTATAGAATAATGACCTACATCTGGAATAATTTGTTGTAATTTATCGGTATACCAAGGATAAATACTATTATAAATAGCATCAACTTGCCCAATAGTTTCTGAAGAATAATACCAGTTATCTCCTATTTTCTCAACATATATTTGTGGCATTTGATATGGAAATAATACATACTGATATTTCTTTTTAAAATTTGAAGTATCGGAGTGCATTTTATCTTTTGGCACTTTTGTAAAATCAACTTTTAAACCTTTCCCGTCTAAAATTTGTTTCAATTTAATGGCAATCTCCTCGGCTTCCTCTCCTTCAACACCATAAATACTTTGAGCCGCTTTAGCTGGCTCATAAGAGTTTGGTTGTAAGAAATATAGGTGTGTATAAATAGTTGAACTTGGATTACTTAAATCAACTTTTACTTTATTTTGAGCAAAAAGTGTTGAGGAAAGTAATAAAAAAAATAGACATATTTTTTTCATTGGAAATAAGTTTAAACGTTGGTGCAAATTTAAGATTTTAAACGTAAGCAGTAAATTAAAGTCTAAAAAATATTATGTTTTTTTCTTTTTATTAAATTTCTTTTTCTTCCTTGAAGTAAAAGGTATAGCGTCATCAAAAGTATTTTTAACTTTCTCTCCTTTATTTTTTTTCCAGGAATTTGTTGTTGGAAGTAATTTTTGTAATAAGTCTTGTCTCCCAACTTTTGTAAGTGTGTTTCTAATCCAAGCCTGATTTTCTCTTTTATACCAAAAGAAAAAACGGTGTTGCTCTTCTTTTTCGTGTTTTGATTTAGGTGTTCTTGTCGGTTTTAAAGTATATGGATGGTAACCGCTATAATAAATTACCGTTGCAACTGTCATTGGTGTTGGAGTAAATCCTTGAACTTGCTCCAATTGAAATCCCATATCTTTTGTTTCAGCAGCTAAATTTGCCATATCTTCAACTTCACAAGCTGGATGATTTGAAATAAAATACGGTATTAACTGCAGGTTTAATTTCTTACGAATATTAATTTTATCGAAACGATCTTTAAACATATGAAAATATTTAAAAGAAGGCTTTCGCATTAATTTTAAGACAGGATCCGATGAGTGTTCTGGCGCAACTTTTAATCTACCAGAAACGTGTTTTGTCATCACTTCTTCTGTATAGGCATCTAACTCTTTTGCGTCTGCTTTTGTATTAAATTCAGGCACTAACATATCGTGTCTAATACCACTTCCAATAAAAGATTTTTTTACTTTAGGGTGCTTATCTACAGCCTGATATAACTCTGTTAAAGGTTTGTGTGAAGTGTCTAAATTATGACAAATTACAGGAGAAATACAAGATGGCGCAACACATCTATCACAAATTTCTTGAACCTTTCCTTTCATTTTGTACATATTTGCAGAAGGCCCGCCAATATCAGATAAATATCCTTTAAAATCTGGCATATTCGCAACCTGATCTACTTCTTTCAAAATAGATTCTTGACTTCTACTTGCAATAAATTTACCTTGATGTGCAGAAATGGTACAAAAACTACAACCTCCAAAACAACCTCTATGAATATTTATAGAGAATTTAATCATTTCAAACGCAGGTATTGCACCACGCTTATTATATTTTGGATGTGGAAGTCGTGTAAATGGCAAATCAAAAGAAGCATCTATTTCACTTTCCGTCATTGTCTCATAAGGCGGATTTATAACCAATTTTGAAACTCCAACATCCTGAAAAATTCTATTTGCAAATAACTTATTAGATTCTTGTTCAATTACTTTAAAATTAGAAGCAAATAGTTTTTTATCCTTCAAACAAACTTCATGAGAATGAATAGAAACATCTTTCCAATTTTTATTTTTAGGAGCTTCTTCATTTTTATTTAACAAAAAAGCAGTTTGTTTAATAGTTGTTAAACTTGAAAACGGAACGCCTTTCTGCAATAAACTTACAATTTCTCTTAATGGTTGCTCTCCCATTCCGTACACTAACAAATCAGCTTTAGATTCCTCTAAAATTGTCGGCTTTAGTGTGTCGCTCCAATAATCGTAATGCGTAACTCTTCTTAAAGAGGCTTCAATACCACCAATTAAAACAGGAACATCTGGGAATTTTTCTTTTAAAATATTGCTATAAACCGTAGTCGCATAATCTGGTCTAAAACCTTTATCTCCGTTTGGAGTATAAGCATCTTTATCGCGTCTTCTTTTACTTGCAGTATAATTACTAACCATTGGATCCATACAACCGCCTGTAACAGCGAAAAATAGTTTTGGAGTTCCAAGCTTTGTAAAATCTTGCAAATTATCGTTTACACTAGGCTGTGGAACTATTGCAACACGCAACCCATAACTTTCTAAAATTCTACCAACAACAGCATGTCCAAATGCTGGATGGTCTACATAGGCATCTCCGCTAAAAAGAATTACATCTAATTCTTCCCAACCTCTAAGTTTTACCTCTTTATTAGTAGTTGGTAACCAATCTGAAAGTTTGTTCATCATATTTTGCAAAAATACACTATTTATAATTATTCTGAATAAGATTTTATAGTTGTTCGTTTTTAGTGGTTAATTTTAGTGGTTAGTGTTAATAAATGTTAATGATTGTTAAGCTTTTAAACCTTTTTATTTTAGTACAGTCAAAGAGGTATATAAACACATTAAAATATTTAATATTATGAAAAAATTAGTAGGATTATCGGTTATAATTATGTTGTTTTCTTTAAGTATTTCAGCACAGAGACAAGGACAAAGACAAAATAAAAATGCTGACTTTACACCAGAGCAAATAGCTGTTTTACAAACAAAAAAAATGGCCTTGCGTTTAGATTTAGATGACAAACAACAAAAAGAAGTTCAAAAAATGATGTTGAAATCTGCAGAAGAACGTCAAAAATTTAGAGCTGAAAATCAAAAAAATAAACAAGATGGTACTGGTTTAACCAACGATGAACGTTTTGAACGTGCAAACATGCGATTAACGAAACAACAAGCTCATAAAGCTGAAATGAAAAAGATTCTTACAAAAGAACAGTTTGAAAAATGGGAAAACTCCAATCGAAAAGCTATGAAAAAGGGCAAAATGAAGAAAGGAAAAAAGCAAGGATCTAGAGAAGGTAATGGTTCTAAAAAACAGTTTAATAATAGAGGTTAGTTTTTATATTTGATTGATGTTAAAAGCGTTGCAATTTGTAACGCTTTTTTTATTTTGACACAATTAATATTTGCCCAACACTTATAGTATTAGAATCTAAACTATTAATTTTTTTAAGATCTGCAACCGTTAAACCGTATTTTCTAGAAAGTGAATATAGCGTATCTCCTTTCGTTACAATATGATTTTTTAAATCATTATTTTTAGGGTATTCAAAAGACTTCCCTAAAACTTCAGTATCGTATTTGTGCAAGTCATATTTTTCTATTATTGCAATTAATTTTGCTGGATAACGTCTGTCTGTAGCATAACCAGCTTTACTCAAGCCTTTTGCCCATTTAACATAATCGCCCTGTTTTATTTTAAATAAATCTGAATATCTAGACCTACTTGTTAAAAATAAGGAATGATCTTTATAAGAATTTGCAGGATCTTTATACACTCTAAAACATTCTCCCTTTTCATCATCATCGTGATAGGTCTTATCTCCTTCCCAACCTTTATGACATTTTATTCCAAAGTGATTATTAGATCTTTTTGTTAATTGACTATTACCGCTTGATGATTCTAAAATACCTTGCGCTAACTTAATACTCGCTGGAATATTATAATTCCGCATGTCTCTCATAGCCGCATCTTTAAACTGTTCAATATAATCTAACGTTGAATTTCTTATAGCTGAATTCGTAGTCGATTTTGCAACAACTCTTTTAGAATCAGTATCGTTTGTAGATTTAATAACCATCTCTTTACGTGAAGTTGAGGTCTTTTTAGTGAGTTTCTTTTTAGATTTACAACTTACTAATAAACTCATTGTTAAAACTGCTATTAAAAAAAACTTCATCCTCATAACTATACTATTTCTACTAAATTTTTATTTTTCAAATATACATTCATTCCATCAATTCCTTGCAAACCTCCTGTATGAATTGCTAAGATGCTAGTTCCTTTTTCAAAATAATCTTTTTTTATTAAATCTACAATTCCGAATAGCATTTTACCTGTATAAACCGGATCTAAAGGAATCCCAGTTTCTTGCTTAAATTTATTAATAAAATTGATTAAAGTTTCTGAAACTTTTGCATAACCTCCAAAATGATAATCAGTATTTAAACTCCAATTTTTGTTAGTTAGTACATATTTTTTAATTTCATTCTGAAGAAAATCACCTTTTAAAGCAGGAAAACCAATAGTTTTCTGATGCTTTTTTGTTGAATTTATAATTCCTGAAATTGTTCCTCCAGTTCCTACAGATGAACAAATTACATTATAAACAGCATCTTTTTCGGTTAAAATTTCTTCACATCCTTTAACTGCCAATGTGTTTGTTCCACCTTCTGGAACTAAATAAAAATCCCCAAATTGTTCTTTTAAATTATCAATAAATTCTTTGGAAGTTTTTTCTCTGTATGCACTTCTAGAAACAAAATGAAATTGCATATTATGTTTTGAAGCAAACTTTAAAGTTGGGTTTTGTTGAAGGACTTCTTCCAAATTATCTGCTAATTCTTCACCTCTAATTACTCCAATAGTTTTAAAACCAAACTCCGAACCAGCAGCTGCAGCTGCCGCAATATGATTAGAATATGCTCCTCCAAAAGTAATAAGTGTAGTTTTTTCTTGTTTTTTAGATTCTACTAGGTTGTATTTTAACTTTCTATATTTATTCCCAGAAATAAACGGATGCAATTTATCTTCTCGTTTTATACATAAAGAAACCCCTGAATCTGCAATTTCAGAGAAATAGACTTGCTCTATATCACTTATTTTAGTTTCTAAGAACACACTTCAATTTTTTCTTCTAGCTCAGTCCAAGCTTCCATCAAAAGTTCTATTTGATGTTTTTTTGCTTTATAGTTTTCGAAAAAATCTGGCTCAGCAACGGTTGATTCATAATCTTTAGCAAGTGCTTCATCTAATTCTAAAATTTCTTTTTCCAGAACATCTATTTCAACCTCTATTTTACTCAATTTATTTTTTAACTTTTTCAGTTCTTTTTCTGCTTCTCTAGATAATTGAATAGTTTCTTTTTTAGTGATATCTGGTTTCTTTTCAACAACCGTTCTTTTTTCTGCTTCTCTTAAATTTTCAATTTGATGTTGTTCCAAGAAAAAGTCAATATCACCTAAATATTCTTTAATAACCTTATCTTTAAATCCATAAACTGTTGATGTTAAGCCTTGTAAAAAATCCCTGTCATGGGAGACTACAATTAATGTTCCATCAAAATTTTGAAGTGCCTGTTTTAATACATTTTTTGAAGCAATATCTAAATGGTTTGTAGGTTCATCCATTATTAAGACATTGAATGGGGAAAGCAATAATTTACAAAGTGCCAATCTATTTCTTTCGCCTCCAGAAAGCATTTTTGCTTTTTTATCAACAGCTTCTCCACTAAACAAAAACGAACCTAACATATCTCTAACTCTCGCTCTATTTGTATCGGTTGCTGCATCTTCCATAATTTCTAGCACAGATTTTTCTGGCTCTAAATATTCAGATTGATTTTGAGCAAAATAACCAATTTCAACATTGTGCCCCAACTTTAAATGTCCGCCGTGTGCAATTTCACCAACCAAAATTTTTGCCAAAGTAGATTTCCCTTGACCGTTCTGACCAACAAATGCAATTTTACTATTTCTTTCGATTAATAAGTCCACATTTTCTAAAACATGTTTACTTCCGTAACTTTTAGATAAATCTTCTGCTTCAACAACAATTTTCCCGGGTTCTTTTGAAATTTGGAAGCGTACATTCATAACTGCATTGTCATCACTATCCACCTCAATACGCTCAACTTTATCCAGTTTTTTTATTAAAGATTGTGCCATTGTAGCTTTGTTTGCTTTGGCTCTAAATTTATCTATTAATAATTGTGTTGCTTTTATTTCTTTCTCTTGATTTTTTTGAGCTTGCAGTTGCTTTTCTTTTATTTCTCCACGCAATAGTAAGAACTGAGAATAAGGTTTCTTATAATCGTAAATTTTTCCTAAAGAAATTTCAATAGTTCTATTTGTTACATTATCTAAAAACATTTTATCGTGCGAAACCAGTACAATTGCACCTGTATAATTTTTTAAGAAATTTTCTAACCAAATTATAGATTCAATATCTAAATGGTTGGTTGGCTCATCCAATAATAATATATCATTATTTTGCAATAGTAATTTTGCCAATTCAATACGCATTCTCCATCCTCCCGAAAATGTATCGGTTAATTTGTCAAAATCTTCTCTTTGAAAACCTAAACCTTGTAGTATTTTTTCGGTATTTCCTTTATAATTATAACCACCTAACAATTCGTACCGATGTGTATATTCGTTTACTCCAACCATTAAATCGTGGTAGTAATCGCTTTCATAGTCAGTTCTTTCCGCTAATTCAAGATTAATTTGCTCTAGTTTGACTTCAATTTGTTTTATTTCTACAAAAGCTTGGTAGGCTTCTTCTAAAATAGTTCTTCCCTCTTCAAAATCAATATCCTGACGTAAAAATCCGATACGAATATCTTTATCAAAAGCCATGGTTCCTCCAGAACTTTCCATATCTTGAGAAATTACTCTTAATAAGGTCGATTTTCCTGCTCCATTTTTCCCAATTAATCCAACTCTATCTCCCTTATTTAACTTAAAAGTTATTTCGGAAAATAAATCAGTACCAGCAAAAGAAACCGATAAATTATGTACGTTAAGCATTGATATTTTATAATTTAATGTATAATTTTGTGTTTTCTATAAAACCTTGCAAACTTACTATAAAAATTTTTGGCACTCAATTAAAGTTTTTATTTTATTAACTACAAAATATACAAAAAATGTTTAAAAAAGGATCGAAACTTTATAGTATCTTCTTTAATAAATGCCCAAGATGTCATGAAGGAAATTTTATGGAAGAGAAAAATATTTTAAATTTTAAGAAAGCATTTAAGATGCATAAAAACTGTTCTAAATGTAATTTAAAATATATGATGGAGCCTTCATTTTATTATGGAGCTATGTATGTAACATATGCGCTTACCGTTGGTGTTTCAATAATTACCTTTATTATTGCTACGCTACTTTTTAAACTCAGTTTATTAGAGAGTTTTATACCAATTGTAGTTGTTTTAATTTTAACAGCACCTTTCTCTTTGCGTTTTTCTAGAATAATTTGGATTAATATTTTTGTCCATTTTGACAAAAATATTACAAGAAACGAGTAATAGAAAATTCCATTTCTAGCGCTTCTCCTAGTTCTAAATGATTGTAAAGTAAATTGGCTGCTTTTGGGGCTATCATTACACCACGGGTTCCCAAACCATTTAAAATTGCCATATTTGAGTGCTTTGGATGCTTTCCAACTAAAGGTCGTCTATCTTTTACTGTTGGTCTTATTCCGGCAACATGGTCAACAACTTTAAAAGGAACTGAAATACACGTTTTTAGTTTTGTAAGTAATTCTTGCTTACCTTCTTCTGTGGGAATTTTGGTAGTGTCTTTCCAGTTAAAAGTAGCGCCTACTTTATAATAGTTATTTCCTAATGGAAGTATAAAAACTGCCGCTTTCACTAAAAAATCTATAGTTAAATCGGGTGCATGTATTATTAGTAATTCACCTTTAACTTCTTGCATTGGTAAATAATTAAAATAAGGGTTCTGTTTTAATCCGAAGCCTTCACAACATACAATTTTTGATGCTTTTATACCGTTGTATTTCACATGAGTATCATTAATTTCCAAATTACTGTATTCAAAACTTTCTTTTATAAGCAGCTCTTTATCTACTAAATAATTTCTATAATCTTCTAATAACAATTTTGTGTCAATTCTACCTGTATTATTTAATTTTCCGTATCCAAAATCGGCAATAACTCCAATATGTTTTTTATGAATAATTTCAGCATCCATAAAATCTGAAAGTAACGGTTTATCACAAGCAATAAACCAATTATTTTGTTCTTCTACAGATTTAAATATCCGATAAATATCAACTGAATAATGGTATTTTGAATTGAATTCTATTTCTAAACTTTCATAAAAAGGAATTGCAATTTTAAGTTGATTTACAGCATCCCAAACAGGTGTAAAGCGTTTTAAAATTACTGGATTGTACATCCCTCCTGCAACTATAGATGAATTTTGAGAGTTGTCTTCAAAAATTACAAAAGATTTATTATTTTTTTCTAACTCTTTAGAAAAAGCTAATCCTGCTAAACCCAGACCAACAATTATATAATCTACTTGCATTTTATAAGGTTATATTAAACGAAAAAAAGCTGTTTAGAAAGTTTCAAAACTTTTTAAACAGCTTTATATTTTTTTATAAAGGTTTTAATAATTCCACATGTCTAACTCTTTATTTCTAATTTGATCTTTAATCTTATTAGATTCCAGAACTTGAAATAAAGAATTCCCTTTTACATAGTCTGAAACATCTCGATCTCCAAATATATTTTCTTCTCGATAAATAATAGAATTAAACCTTCTTGCATTTAGTATATGATCAAAAGAAATAGGGAATGCTGAATTTTTAGGATTGAAAACTTTCATTTCGTGCAGTAAATTTCTTGCGTCTGGAAACCAAACCCAAAATAGTGGCAACTGCTCAGTAATATCGATATCTTCTCTTCCCATAGTTTGTACGTCTGGAGCAATTGGGGCCAAGGCTAAAAGTCGGTACTTTAATTCTCCTTGACGTTTATCGAAATACCAAAGACCTTTAATTTTAAAACCTTCAATATCTTGAGACGTTAAATTTATTTTATCAATATATTCGTTAATATTAATTGCACCTGCGTTTAATTCATCAAAACCAGCATCTGTGGTATCAACTCTAAATAATTTTCTATTTATTTCAGCTTTGGTCATTTTAGCTGTAAAATAGGAATCATCATACACTTCTGTAATTTCATCATTTCTAATACCTCTAAGCAATGTATCAAACAGAGATCTTCTGTTACCAGCTACGGTTGTGGTATCAACAGGATAATACAACGGTAAATTAATACGTTCATTTAAATCTAAATATTCCCAAACTACTTTAGACCATAAAATATCTCTATCATCTACATAGCCATATTCTAAAGGTCTATCGTTATCTACAGCTTTTTGTTCAGCAGTTTTTTTCCCAATATCGGAAGGCCTTTTAGAATTTAAAAGATTAGATTGTGCAAATGTTGTTTGAAACAACATAAACGCCAAAATTAAGATTCCAATATTTTTCTTATTCATCATTTATTTCAATTTATTGAATTTCAACACTTACTGGAGAAGCATTTTTAATTTTATAACCACTATTTCCTATTAACGAAGATTTTATATCAAATATTGTCACTACATCACCTCGTTTAGCTCTTGCAATGGCTTTTTTAGCCGCCGCATCCATTCTACTTCCTCTAACAACAACGGCACCTTGTCCAGGTACTTTTACCGTAAAACCAGTAGTTGATAACTTTAAATCAAAATCAAAATCAGGTAATGCTGCTCCTACAGTTGAATTTACTAAACTCGAATTTGGCATTACAACGTGTCCAGATTCTTTTCTAATAGTTCCTTGTGGAGAAGGAATATCTTTAATTCTAAAATTTTGAGAAGAACTCACGGTTTGTCCGTTTGGCAATGTTCCCGAAACTCTAATAGTTACTTCTCTTCCTGAAGCAGGTGTCATAGTATATTTCCCTGAACCTCCTGTTCTATTTAAACCTGTAGCTGTTGCTCGAACTAAATTATCAGGAATTCCAGGAATAGAAATTGTCATTGGGTTTGGCACACCCCTGTAAACAACATTCATTTTATCCGCTGAAATTACAGCACTATTTGGTTTAGGAATTACTGCATACGTACTATTTATTTCTATTTCAACAGGCTCTCCATTTTCTATAAAAACAAACTTCCCTTTTACTTCGCGCTCTCCAACGCCACCGGCAGGAAAATCTAATACAGCCCCTCCATCTTCAATTTTAGTAATTTTATTACCATTTACAACAACTTCAGAAGGTTGTAACGAAGCATCATAACGACCTAATACAATTTTTCCTTTAAAGTTTTCACCTTGAAAAAAGGCAGATTTTTCTGGAATTAGAATTGTTTTATAATTAGACATAGAAACATCACTTTCCAATTGCCCACCTAAAAGGCTATTATAAATTTCAGATTCCGTGGTTTTAATATCCATTTGCATAGATGTTAAATTGGTAACAGTAGATATTAAAGGGAAACCTTCGTATCTATTGTTTAACCAAGGTTGTGTACCTATCCCCTTTTTTTGATCTGAGGTATCGAAACGCTGATTTATTATAGTACTTAATGGATTATCTTCACCTAAAACAGCTACAATTTCATTTTTATAACCACTAATTTGATTTAAAAATTCCTGAGCCTCTTCTGTAAATGAATCCTTAATAAAAAAATGTTCATCAACAAGGTTAGATTGATCCATTGTCTCATAATTTTTAGTATCTTCTAAATCCTGTACAAAAAACATTTTCTTTGATTCTAAATAGGCCGTAAAATCTTTTGAAAGCTTATTTACTGTATTTGCTTTTGTATATAAATCGGCATATTTTTCTGGCTGCTCTTGTGCCTTAGTTGCTAAATTAGCAAGTGTTTGATTGTTTTTTTCTGTAGCTGTTAAATTGTTTTCAACGAGCTTTTCATTCATAAAACCGAAAGCTGATAAAACTTCTCTAGACATATTCATTGCTAACATAGCAATAAAGACTAAATACATTAAGTTTATCATCTTTTGCCTTGGTGATAATTTACCTGAAGCCATTTTAATTAGTTTTTTTGATTAATAATTTATTTTAAAATAAACAACTAATTATTTATTTGACATAGCAGATAACATACCTCCATATACACCATTTAATGATGATAAATTAGTAGCTAAAGATTCCATTTGTTCTTTTAATTTCCCAGCATTTACAGTAACCTGCTCATTTATTTCAGCTTGTCTACTTGTGCTATCTAACTGTACCTTATACAAACTATTTAAAGATTCCATTTGAGCAGCAGCTAAAGATAATTGTTCACTATATTTATTTGTTGCAGCTATAGAATCTACCGCTGGTGCCATATTTTCTGCAGCTCCTTTAAAATTTTGAATACTATCTCCTAAACTTTTAATTAAGCCTGCATCTAATTTTGCATCTCTTAACATATCATCTAATTTTTGAGATAATAAACTTTGAGCCTCTCTAGCTTCAGCTTTATCTTTATCTCTTAAATTTCCACCAGCCAATTCTGGGTAAACTAAAGACCAATCTAAATCTTCATCTACAGGTTCAAAAGCAGATATTGCAAAAATAATTGCTTCTGTAATCAAACCAATAGCTAACATTACGTTACCTGTAAGTGGACCTATACTATAATGTGTTAGTTTAAAAAGAGCTCCAATAATAACAATTGATGCACCAAGCCCATAGGCCATATTAAACATTTTCTTTGTATTTCTTTGTGCCATAATTCTGAATATTAATTTTGTTTATATGATTGTTGATTTAATTTCCGTTAATGTCAGTTCCTAAAAAATCCTGAACAGTTCTAAAACCAATATAACTTCTAGCGGAGTCGGCATATTCATAATCACGAGTACTTACTTCTAAAAAATAAGCTACATCTTTCCAAGAACCTCCTCTAATTACTTTTCTATGATTTCTATCTATTTCTACATTTGGATTCATTGTAGAACCTATATAATATGATGCTTCACTATAAGCAGTATTTGTCCATTCCGCAACATTTCCAGACATATTATAAAGTCCATAGTCGTTTGGTGGGAATGATTTTGCTTCTACAGTATATAAAGCTCCATCAACTGCATAATTACCTCTAATAGGCTTAAAATTTGCTAAAAAACAACCTCTATCTGTAGTAGGATAAGGGTTCCCCCAAGGGTAAGTCCCGTTCTCAAGACCTCCTCTAGCAGCATATTCCCATTCTGCTTCCGTGGCTAATCTAAATTGAGGTATTTGTGTAGGATTTCTTTTTGCATTTAAATAATCGTTCTTCTTTTTTGTTCTCCATTTACAAAATGCTTTAGATTGCATCCATGAAATTCCTACTACAGGATAATCATTATATGCCTGATGGTAAAAATAATCTTGATGCATTGGATCATTATAAGAATATTTAAAATCTCTAATCCAAACTGTAGTATCTGGGTAAACATTAACTGTTTCTTGTTTTATAAAATCTCTCCTACTTCCTTTTTTTCTAGCTGCGGCTTCTTGATCGAGCCAATAATAGGTAAACTTTAATTTATCAACATTTAACATTCTTCTTCCTTCAAAACTATCTTCAATTGGCGTTAAAATAGAATCTATCATAACTTCGGCATATTCTTCACTTGGAAATTCATGAACATTCCAAATAATTTCTTCATCCCAATTCAACATTTTACCTTGTGTTGGAGAGTTTAGGTCGCCTAAACTTCCATATGTTTTCATCATATATTTTTGATATGGGGACATATCAGTAGAATCAATATTTAAAAACTTGTATTCTTCTAATACAGGTTCGCCATCAAATGACATAAGTTCTGAAAATAAGGCAAGCTCTGTTCTAACAATAGAATCTCTTACCCAGTGCACAAATTCTTTATATTCGCTGTTCGTTATTTCTGTTTCGTCCATATAATAAGGGCGAACAGTTACAGTTCTGGCTGGGGAATTAAGTGAACCTGCAACATCTTCACTTTGCTTACCCATTGTAAAAGATCCACCAGGAATTAGTGTCATACCCAACGGTCGCTCTGAATGCCAATTACTCGAAGACCTTACTCCAACTAATTCTCCTTGATCATTTGACCCGCAACTGACTATCACCAACGCTAGTAAAATATACAATGATATTTTCTTCATATTAATTTATAATTCTTTTAGGCAAACGTATTACTAATTATTTTAAAATACAATATTTAATTTAATCTGTTTAAACTAAAAAATAATGATTTTAGTATTTAAAATATTTATTTAGTTTAATTTTTTAAATGTTTGCATCCATCTTTCAGGAATTTCTTGGTTACTTGCACT
>CBDUKG010000020.1:0-32423 GCA_965367745.1 uncultured Flavobacteriaceae bacterium
TTAAAATTAACTAGCTCATTTTCAGGTCAATTTAATTAAGATCCGTTTTTAGCTTAAAATTAATATTGAAGTTCATAAATTTTTAGTATTTTCGAAATTACTAAAAAACTAAAAAAATATACCATTGCCTAATTTATTTCATGAAAATGAATATGTATTTAATGTGCTTTTTGAAGCCGTTTCCGAAAGTGTAATTGTTGTTGATCAAGACCAAACAATTGTTGCAAACAATACTTCTGCCGGAAATATGTTTGGTTATGATAAAGGCGAACTTCAAAATCAGCACTTACATATTTTAATTCCAAAAAATTACCATGCTGGTCATGGAGCTCACTTTAATTCTTTTTATAAAAAATCTTCCACCAGACAAATGGGAGCTAATAGAGATTTGTTTGGCGCTCATAAAGATGGATATAAATTTCCAGTTGAAGTAGGATTAAATCCGTTCGAAATTAGTGGGAAAAAATATGTAATGGCCATTGTTATAGATATAACAGCTCGTAAAAATTCTGAAGCAAAAATTAAGGAATTAAACGCATTGTTAGAAAGTAAAATTACAAAAAGAACTTTTGAACTTAATAATACGGTTGACAGTTTGAAGAACGAAATTGAAAAACGCGTTAAAGCTGAATCTAAATTAAGAAAAGCATTAAAAAAAGAAAAAGAACTTAATGAGTTAAAAACTAAATTCCTTTCACTGGTCTCTCACGAATTTAAAACACCGTTAAGTGGTATGCTAAATGCAGCAGTTTTAGTTGGAAAATACAAGAAGACTGAAATGCAAGATAAAAGAGAAAAACATTTACTCACCATTAAAAATAAAGTTCATTATTTAGATGGAATTTTAAATGACTTTTTATCTGTAGAAAGATTGGAGTCTGGAAAAGTTAATTATAAGTTTAGCCATTTTAAACTTAATAAAGTTGTAAATGAAGTTATTTACAACGCCAATTTAATGCTAAAAAGCGGACAACATATTATTTATCCAAAAGACATTGATAATATAGATGTATATCAAGATGAAAAAATATTAGAATTAATTTTATCTAATGTTTTAAATAACGCAATTAAATATTCTCCAGAAAATACTAAGATAGATTTTAATATATTAATTAAAAAAGCAATTATTATTTTTGAAATAAAAGATCAAGGAATTGGAATTCCGCTAAAAGATCAAAAACATATATTTAATCGATATTTTAGAGCCGAAAATGCACTAACAAACCAAGGTACAGGAATTGGATTGAATATAGTAAAAACCCATTTAGAAAGTTTGGGAGGAACTATTAAATTTACAAGTATAGCCGATAAAGGCTCCACTTTTTCAGTTGAATTACCATTAATTAACAAAAATTGAAACGAGCATGCTAAAAAGTTTATTTTCCATTGGAATGACAAATATCGAACAGCATGTGACCTTTAAAAGCAATAAGAATGACACATGAAAACACTATTACTAATTGAAGACGATACAGTTTTAAGAGAAACTACTGCAGAAATATTAGAGTTAGAGGGTTATAAAGTTGTGGTGGCGGCAAATGGAAAAAGAGGGATTGAACAAGCTAGAATTATGCTTCCAGACATAATTATTTGTGATATTATGATGCCTGAATTAGATGGCTACGATGTTTTTAAATTACTTTCTGAAGACGAAACAACAAAAAAAATTCCATTTATTTTTATGTCTGCTAAAACAGAAATAAAAGATATTAGAAAAGGAATGGATTTAGGAGCTGACGATTACTTAACCAAACCAGTAGAAGAAGAACTATTGTTAAGTGCTATTGAAAGTAGATTAGCAAAATCAGCACTTTTAAATGAATCTTTAATAGCTGAAGAAAAAGATAATTCTGAATCTGAGGATGATGTGTTTGAAGATATTTCAAACATAGATGATCTTAAAAATTATTTTTGCGATTTTGGAACAACTAAAGTTTTTAAAAAGGGCGAAATAATTTATAAAGAATCGGAAAAAACAAACAACATTTACCTAGTTTATAAAGGAAAAATTAAAGGCGTTAAAATTGATGAGTTTGGCAAAGAATTAATTATTACCGTTAATAAAGATGATGACTTTTTTGGGTTTTCAGCA
The DNA here is from genome assembly GCA_965367745.1 of uncultured Flavobacteriaceae bacterium. Taxonomy (GTDB): domain Bacteria; phylum Bacteroidota; class Bacteroidia; order Flavobacteriales; family Flavobacteriaceae; genus Lutibacter. The sequence goes on from CBDUKG010000020.1 coordinate 2,093, forward strand.
ATTTTTGAAAATTCTCATAATTATGAGTCTGCAATTGCAATGGAAAAAGCAGAAATAATGTGTGTTCCTAAAAAAACGGTACAAAATATTTTAAAAAGTAACTACAATTTATCTTTAGAAGTATTTCAATTAATTAATGAAAATTTAACGGAAGTTAAAGATCAATTACTGCAAATGGCATACGGATCTATGCGAAGAAAAACTGCTAAAACAATTTTAAAATTTGCTCAAAAAATGAAACATAAACCTTCCGATAATATAAATATTTCTCGTCGAGACCTTGCAAGTGTTGCAGGTATTGCAACTGAAAGTTTAATAAGGACATTAACTGATTTAAAAAAAGAAGGAGTTATTGAAATTGAAGGAAGAAACATTAGAATTGTTAATTTAGATCAATTAGCAGCTATTTATTAAGTATTATTTAATAGTTAACAGAAATACACTTTCATTACTTAAAATTTTACTGATTAATGTCATTTATTATAAGTACGTCTTTTTTTAAGTTTGTATTAATAATAAATAGAATGAAAAACATATTAATTTTAACTAATTTTTCTAAGAAATCTTGGAATTCTATAATTTACGCACTCGCTTTATTTCAGAATGAGCAATGTAATTTTCATTTGCTGAATGCAGGAAATAGATATGAGAATGAATTTGATGAAAATCATTATCATCAAGTTGATTTAGTTGAAGTGAAAAATAAAAGAAATTCTAAAAGAGAAATAGAAACATTAATTAATAAAATTAATACCCTAAAAATAAAAGGAAATCATACGTTTATTCCAATTTTAGACGAAAACAATATTGTTGAAGCTACCAGAAATCAAGTAAAAACTAAAAAAATTGATTTAATTGTAATAGGTGCAAATGATATACCCTCCAAAGGACAAATAACCAGAAATTCAATTTCCGAAGAAATTATTACCAAAGTAAAATGTTCTGTTTTAGTAGTGCCAGAAATTGCTGTGTTTAATAGATTAAAAGAAATTGCATTTCCAACCGATTATACCAATTATTACGAAGCTAAACTATTGCATTATGTAACTAGTAAATCTGGTTATAACAATGCCGCAGTTCGTTTTTTATATCTAAATAAATTTAGCGAAACACTCAACAAAGAACAACTTTGGAATAAAGAAACATTACAGGACTATTTTAAAGATAAGCAACATAGTTTTCACTCAGAAATAAATAAAAATATAGAAGAATCTTTAGATCAATTTATTAATAGAAATCATATTGATTTAATAGTTTTAGCAGCAAAAAATCTTAATTTATTAGAGCAAATTTTATTTAGACCACAAACGGCAACACTTGATTATTATTCCAAAACACCTTTTTTAGCATTGCACCAATCTAATTTTTAGAAATTGACTTTAACTTGTTTCATTTTTAATTCTTATAAATAGTTTAATATTTCTGGGTTCCTAATTTTTTTTAGGTTATCAAAAGGACAAATAATTTAAGTTTGTAAATTTTAAGATGTTAAAATCACGATTTCTTTATATTAAAATACAATATTCCAACACTCTTAATTTAAATTATATTATTAAATTTGGAACTAATACAACAAATACCAATTTTTAACATAAACTTCTATAATGAAAAAACTAACTTTTGTTTTTAGTTTTTTATTTCTAATCTTTGAAATAAATGCTCAAATTTCTTTAGTAAAGAATGTACCTTTTAGCAATATTGGGCCGGCAATTATGAGCGGTCGTGTGGTAGATTTAGCCGTAAACCCTCAAATTCCAACAGAGTTTTATGTAGCGTATGCTTCTGGAGGTCTTTGGTACACCAATAATAATGGTACTTCTTTCACATCAGTTTCTGAAAATGCACCTACTCAAAATATGGGAGCAATTGCTGTAGATTGGAAAAATGGAACAATATGGGCTGGTACTGGGGAGAGCAATTCTTCGCGTTCATCTTATTCCGGAATTGGAGTTCTTAAAACTAACGATAATGGTAAAACTTGGAATAATGTTGGACTAAAAAACTCACAACACATTGGGCGTATAATTATCAATAAAGATAATCCAAATGAAGTAGTTGTTGCAGTTATTGGAAATTTATATACTCCAAACAAAGAACGTGGTATTTATAAAACTACAGACGGTGGTAAAACCTGGAAAAACACCCTATTTATTAATGAAAATACGGGAGTTATAGATTTAAGTGTTTCACCAATAGATCCCTCTATTTTATTTGCAGCATCTTGGGAACGGAACAGAAAGGCTTGGAATTTTGATGGAGATGGCGAAGGTTCTGCAATTTATAAAAGTGCAGACGCAGGCGAAACTTGGATCAATATTACTAATGAAAAAAGTGGTTTTCCAGCAGGAAGTGGAGTTGGAAGAATTGGTTTAGCAGCTTTTAATAACGATGTTATTTATGCCCTCTTGGACAATCAATTTATGAGACCTGAAAAAGAGAAAAAGAAAGAAGAAGGTTTGCAAAAAGACGACTTTAAAAAAATGTCTAAAGAAGTGTTTTTAAAATTAGAGGATGAAGAATTAAATATCTATTTAACAACTAACAATTTTGATAAAAAATATACAGCTAAAAGTGTAAAAACGGCTATTAAAAAAGGCACAGTTACTCCAAGTGATTTGGTAACTTATTTAGAAGATGCAAATTATGTATTGCTAAATTCTGAAGTAATTGGAGCAGAGGTTTATAAGTCGGTTGATGGAGGAAAAACATGGGAAAAAACACATAAAAATTACCTAGATGGAGTTTACAGTTCTTATGGTTATTATTTTGGAACAATTGCTGTAAATACAACCAATCAAGATAAAATTTATATTGGAGGAGTTCCATTACTAAAATCGGATGATGGTGGTAAAAACTGGACTTCCATTGGAAAAGAAAATGTACATTCAGATCATCAAGCTCTTTGGGTAAATTCAACTTTAGAAGGTCATTTAATTAACGGAAACGATGGTGGTGTAAACATATCGTATGATGATGGTGAAAACTGGATTAAAAATAATTCACCAGCCGTAGGGCAGTTTTATTATATAAATGTTGACAATCAAAAGCCTTATAATGTTTTTGGAGGTTTGCAAGACAACGGCGTCTGGTATGGGCCAAGTAATTACAAGGCGTCAAAACGTTGGGAAAGTAGTGGGAACTATCCATACAAAAGTATTGGTGGTGGAGACGGAATGCAAGTTCAAATTGATAGTAGAGATAATAATGTAGTATATGCGGGCTCTCAATTTGGGTATTACTATCGCATAAATTTAAAAACAGAAGATTATTTGAGTATCCACCCAACACACCAATTAGGAGAAACTCCATATCGTTATAATTGGCAAGCACCAATATTATTATCACCGCATAATCAAGATATCTTATACATGGGAGCTAATAAATTATTGCGTTCAATGGATAAAGGCAAAACCTTTGATGTTATTTCTAATGATTTAACAACTGGTGGGAAAAAAGGAAATGTGCCTTATGGAACACTTACAAGTATTTCTGAAAGCCCTTTTCAATTTGGTTTTATTTATGTTGGAAGCGATGATGGCTATATTAATTTTACAGAAAATGGAGGAGCAACTTGGACAAGAATTTCCGATAGTTTACCTCAAGGTTTGTGGGTTTCCAGAGTTATTGCATCTCAGCACGAAAAAGATAGAGTATATATTACCCTTAACGGTTACAGAAATGATGATTTTAAACCCTATGTTTTTATGAGTGAAAACAAAGGTGTTACTTGGAAAAATATTGGTAGCAAATTGCCAAACTATCCAGTAAATGTTATAAAAGAAGACCCAACAGATGAAAATACAGTGTATTTAGGTACAGATAATGAAGCGTATGTAAGTTTTGATAAAGGTGCAAATTGGCAGTTATTTTCAAACGGATTACCAAAAGTTGCTGTGCACGATTTGGTTATTCAAAATGAAGCAAAAGATCTACTTATTGGTACACACGGACGCTCTATTTATAAAGCAAATATTGCAGCACTACAAGAGTTTAATGCTGTTAAATCAGCACCAGTTGCTATTTTTGAAATTCCTTCCGTTAGGTTTTCTTCAAGATGGGGAAGTAGCTGGAGTAAATGGTCTGAGCCTTTTGAGCCGAGTATTACAATTCCTTTTTATAATTCAAATTCCGGAGAATACTCTCTAGAGGTTTTAGCAGAAGATGGTTCAAAACTGAACTCTTTTGTAATTAATGCAGATAAAGGATTTAATTATTTTGACTATAACCTTATTACTTCTTTAAAAAGTGTTAAAAACTATTTTAATAAAAAAGATATTAAAATTTCAAAAGCTAAAAACGATAATTACTATTTACCAAAAGGAAAATACTTTATAAAAATAGGAGGCATTAGAAAACCTTTTGAAGTAAAATAAAATTAAAAATTCAGTTTAACCAATTTAAATACTATGAAATATGTTAAGGTTAAATTGCTAATTGTGTTGATGTTATTGAGTTTAAAATTACAAGCACAATCAAACTGGGAATTATTTAAAAGTCAATCTGGCCCACTTAAAATGTGGGCTTTAGTACATCCATTTAAAGCAAAAAAGGCATTTAAAATTTCTAATGAAGTCATTAAAGTATCGGATTCTATAGCAACTACTAATTTATTAGATAAAGATAAAGCAGGCGGACAAGTTGATGCTTTTCGACATGCATATTGGATGGCAATTCTACAAATTGAAATTGGAAAAAAAGCAGCCCTTTCTTTGGGTAAATCCTATGAAAAAGCTAATTATAAATCCTTTAAAAAAGGAGGTTTAGAAGACGGAATTACTTCAGATTTTGCATCAAAAGAAATGGATGTATTCAACAATAAAATGGGGTTAAAATATACATCTAAAGGTGATGTACGTTCTAAAAGAGGACTTATCTATAAAATTGTAAATGCTATTAAAAGAGGTGATTTAAAAGTTATAAAAAAAGACAGTTTTGGAAATTATCTAACTTGTAATGGGATTATAATTTTAAAAGAAGATTTAAAAAAATGGAAAAATAGTAAGTGTTTAATTGCTTCAAAAAAGTAAATTTTTAAATCAAAATTTATTCCACATCCCGATTTATTAGAAATGACAAAAAATGAATAGAAAAAAACTACTGAAACAGTCTTTAGAAATGTATTTAGAAAATCAGGAGTAAATAGAATTAAATGTTCAGGTAAACTCTAAATATTTCATTTATAAAATAAGTATTTTAAACCAATCCGCTCTTAATTATATATAATATGTAACAATTATTGCGTTTTCGTACTATATAGTTTAAATAAAGTGTATGTGTACAATTAATTGTTAAATTTGTTTACTTATACAAAAAACGAACTTTTATGAGCGATTCAAGAATAAGAAAAGAAGCGTTATTATACCATGCTAAACCTACTCCAGGAAAAATTCAAGTAGTTCCAACAAAAAAATATGCAACTCAAAAAGATTTATCTTTAGCTTATTCTCCGGGAGTTGCAGAACCTTGTTTAGAAATTGAAAAAGATCCTGAAAATGCATATAAATACACTTCAAAAGGTAATTTAGTTGCAGTTATTTCAAATGGAACAGCAGTGTTAGGATTAGGCGATATTGGTGCGCTTGCTGGAAAACCTGTAATGGAAGGAAAAGGATTGTTATTTAAAATATTTGCTGATATTGATGTTTTTGATATTGAGGTAGATACAAAAGATGTAGATAAATTTATTGAAACAGTAAAGAATATTGCACCTACTTTTGGAGGAATTAATTTAGAAGATATTAAAGCGCCAGAAGCTTTTGAAATAGAACGAAGATTAAAAGAGGAATTGGATATTCCAGTAATGCACGACGATCAGCATGGAACAGCGATAATTTCGGCTGCAGCATTAAAAAATGCAGTTGAAATAGCAGAGAAAGACATCTCAAAAGTTAAAATTGTGGTAAGTGGAGCTGGTGCTGCAGCAATTTCTTGTTCTCGTTTATATTTATCTATTGGAGCAAAAAGAGAAAATTTGGTAATGTGCGACAGTAAAGGTGTTATTAGAAAAGGTACCAAAAATTTGAATGTTCAAAAAGCTGAATTTGCAACAAGTAGTGATGTATATACGTTAGAAGAAGCAATGGTTGGTTCAGATGTTTTTGTAGGATTATCTAAAGGAAATTTAGTAACGCCAGAAATGTTATTAACTATGGCAAAAGACCCAATTGTTTTTGCTATGGCAAATCCAACTCCTGAGATTGAATATGATTTAGCAGTAAAAACACGTAAAGATATTATTATGGCTACAGGAAGATCTGACAATCCTAATCAGGTGAATAACGTGCTAGGTTTTCCATATATTTTTAGAGGAGCTTTAGATGTAAGAGCCACAAAAATTAATGAAGAGATGAAAATAGCAGCGGTACATGCGTTGGCTAATTTGGCAAAAGAATCTGTTCCAGAACAAGTGAATATTACTTATGGAGAAAAACATATTCAGTATGGTAGAGAATATATTATTCCAAAACCTTTTGATGCACGATTAATAACAGAAGTACCTCCAGCAGTTGCAAAAGCCGCTATGGAATCTGGAGTTGCAAAGTACCCAATAAAAGATTGGGATGTCTACAGAGAAGAATTGGCCGAAAGATTAGGTACTGGAAGTAAGTTAATGAGAATGATTACCGAACGCGCAAAAGTAAATCCTAAAAGTGTTGTTTTTGCAGAAGCAGATCATTTAGATGTTTTAAAAGCAGCGCAAATTGTGTATGATGATGGCATAGGAAACCCAATTTTATTAGGGGACAAAGTTATTATTAAAGAATTAATGGATGAGTTAAATTTTGAAGCGGATCTTCCTATAATTGATCCAAAATCGGATGAAGAAAAAGAGCGAAGAAATAGGTTTGCTAAAATTTATTGGGAAAAACGCCAACGTAATGGAATAACATTATTAGATGCGCAAAAATGGATGCGCGAACGTAATTATTTTGCTGCTATGATGGTGAATGAAGGTGAAGCAGACTCGTTAGTTACAGGATATTCGAGAAGTTATCCAAGTGTCGCAAAACCAATGATAGAACTTATTGGAATGGCTAAAGGTGTTTGCAGAGTGGCAGCTACAAATATTATGATGACCGAAAGAGGTCCTATGTTTTTTTCTGACACAGCATTTAATATTAATCCATCTGAACATGAACTAGTTCAAATAGCAAGAATGACGGATAGAGTTATGAGAATATTTGGATTAGATCCGCATTTAGCGCTGCTATCATATTCAAATTTTGGTTCTGCAAATTCAAAATCAGCAAATAAAGTCGCTGATGCAGCAGCGCTAATTCATGAACATTTTCCAGAAATTAAAATTGATGGGGAAATTCAAGCAGATTTTGCACTTACTGGTGTAATGAGAGATGAAAAATTTCCTTTTTCTAAAATTTATAAGAAAAAAGTGAATGGCTTAATATTCCCTGACTTAAACTCTGCAAATATTGGTTACAAATTAATAAAATCATTAAATAATATAGATTCTATTGGTCCAATTGTAATGGGTTTAAAAAAGCCAGCACATATTTTACAATTGGGATGTAGTGTAGATGAGATTGTTAATATGGTTTGTGTAGCTATTGTAGATGCCCAAGAAAATGCTAAGAATAATACAGATTATTTTACTACATTTGGCTGTTAATAGTCTAAAATGTAATGATCACACATATTAAAGGAAAATTAATAGAAAAAAACCCTACCTATGTTGTTGTTGAATCAGCAGCCGGGATAGGATATTTATTACATATTTCACTAAATACCTACTCAAGAATTACGAATGAGGAATCGGTGTTTTTATACACACATTTATCAATAAAAGAAGATGCTCATACATTATTTGGGTTTGTCGATAAAATTGAACGCGAAATTTTTAGATTGTTAATTTCAGTTTCAGGTGTGGGGCCAAGTATAGCAAGAACAATGTTATCTTCTATGACTACTGATGAAATTCAGCACGCCATTGCTTCAGAAAATGTTGGTGTAATTCAATCAGTAAAAGGAATTGGAGTTAAAACAGCCCAAAGAGTATTAATAGATTTAAAAGATAAGATTCTAAAAACGTATGCGATTGATGAAGTTTCTGTCTCTAAAAGCAATACCAATAAAAATGAAGCGTTATCTGCTTTAGAAGTCTTAGGATTTGTTAAAAAACAAGCAGAAAAAGCAATTGATAAAATTTTATTGGAAGATAACACGTTAAGTGTTGAAGCTTTAATTAAAAAAGCGCTTAAAAATTTATAAGATTTGAAGAAAACTACTTTTATATTCAAAGCATATATTTTAATAATTTTATTGCTGTTTTTTAAAACAACAATAAATGCACAAACACCGCCTATAACAAAAGTAGATGATACTTTAAAAGTTGAAAAGAGTACAGATTCAATTAAATTAAAGTATCCATTTAAGAGCAAACAAGAAGGAGGTTTATTCTTATCAGACCCTGCAAAATCTGAAATTATCTACGATACCGAGTTAGGAAAATATATTATTGTAGAGAAAATTGGGAATTATTATATAGAACGCCCCGTTTATATGTCTCAAGAAGAATATAAAGAGTACAAACTTAAAAAGGACATGCTAGGCTACTATAAAAATAAAATTAGTGCCACAAATAGTAAAAAATTAGGAAGCGAAGAAGCTCAAAAGAATTTATTACCTACGTATTATGTAGAATCAGATTTTTTTCAATCCATTTTTGGAGGAAATACCATAGAAGTTAACCCTACAGGAGATGTTACCATTAAAATGGGAGCTTTGTATCAAAAAGTTGACAATCCTCAATTATCCGAACGTAATAGAAGTAGTTTTACTTTTGATTTTGATCAACAAATTGGTGCCAGCATTCAGGCAAAAGTTGGGACACGTTTAAAGGTTGGTGCACAATACGATACACAGGCATCTTTTAATTTTCAAAATCAAATAAAACTTGAATATACGCCAACTGAAGATGATATTCTACAAAAAATTGAAGTTGGAAATGTAAGTATGCCATTAAAAAATTCTTTAATTGTTGGTGCACAAAGTTTGTTTGGTGTAAAAACACAATTACAATTCGGGCGCACAACAGTAACAGGAGTTTTTGCAGAGCAAAAGTCGCAGACCAGATCTGTTGCTGCTCAGGGTGGTTCTACAATTCAAGAGTTTGAATTGCAAACAACCGATTACGATGAAAACAGACACTTTTTCCTTTCACAATATTTTCGAGATAATTACAACACGGCGTTAAAAGATTATCCGTTAATCAATAGTCCTGTAAATATTACTAAAGTTGAAGTTTGGGTAACCAACAGAAATGCTACAACTGAACAAATTAGAAATATTGTTGCTTTAGCAGATATTGGAGAAAGTGATCCAACAAATATTGGACCCGCTAATGTAACTCCGAATCCAGGTTTTCAATATCCTTCAAACAATGCCAATAGTATTGTTTCAATTTTAGATAATATCAACCCAGTTAGAAAAATTTCAACTGTTGGTAATGGGTTAGCACCTTTTGCAATGCAACAAGGTAGAGATTATTCTGTATTAGAGAATGCCATAAGATTAAGGCCAGACGAGTTTAAATTACACCCACAATTAGGTTTTATTTCATTAAATAGAAGACTTTCAGATGCAGATGTACTAGCGGTTTCTTTTGAATTTACAGTTAGTGGAGATTCTAAAGTATATAAAGTTGGTGAATTTACCAGTGATGGTATCATTGCTCCAGATAATATTGTAGTAAAATTGCTACGTAGTGAAATTATTAGCACAAAAATTCCAATGTGGGATTTAATGATGAAAAATGTGTATTCACTGCAAACGTATAGAATGCAACAAGATGGATTTAGACTGGAACTTTTATATGCAGATGATGCTACAGGTGTACCAATTAATGTATTACAAAACGCACAAACTCCAAATGTTTCAGATAGAACCTTACTAAATTTATTGGATATTGATAGATTAGATCAAAGTCAGTTTTATGTGCCAGAAGGAGATGGTTATTTTGATTATGTTGAAGGATCAACAGTAAATTCTGAAAAAGGGTTTATTATTTTCCCAACGGTTGAGCCTTTTGGAAAAGATTTAAAATCAAAATTAACAGATATTGCTGATGAAAAATATATTTTTAATGAATTGTATGAAATAACACAATCTGAAGCTAGAAATAATTTTCAACAAAAAGATAAATACTTAATTAAAGGGTACCATAAATCTGAAAGTGCAAATGGAATTCCTTTAGGTGCTTTTAATGTGCCACAAGGTTCTGTAAGAGTTACTACTGGAGGGAGAGAATTAGTTGAAGGAGTGGATTATGTTGTAGATTATCAAATGGGTCGCGTACAAATTGTAAATCCTAGTTTAGAAGCTTCAAATGCACCAATTAATGTTTCTGTTGAAAATAATGCTGCATTTAATTTGCAAACCAAACGTTTTTTTGGTGTTGATATTGAACATAAGTTTTCAGATAAATTTATTGCAGGTGCTACTTTTTTAAATTTAAACGAAAAACCAATTACTCAAAAAGCACTATTTGGGCAAGAGCCAATAAACAATACTATTTTCGGATTGAATGCAAATTTTGGAACAGAAGTACCTTTTTTAACAAAATTGGCAAACAAATTACCAAATATAGACACCGAATATGCATCAAACTTTTCTATTAGAGGAGATTTTGCTTATTTAAGACCAGGTTCACCAAAAAGAATTGAATTAGAAGGAGAAGCAACTTCGTATGTAGATGATTTTGAAGGTTCTCAAATTCCTTTAGAAATTAAATCTATTCAACAATGGCATATGGCAAGTACGCCACAATATCAAACCCAATTTGATTTAGGCGGTAATGCTTCAGATATAACGTATGGATATAAAAGAGCAAAATTATCGTGGTATATTATTGATCCACTTTTTTATGGTGGTTCATCTTTAAAACCAGGTGGTATTGATAATAATGAGTTGTCTAGAGCTGAAGTTAGAAGAGTTAGGTATGAAGAATTATTTCCAGAGCAAGATTTAGATTTAACGCAATCTACCATTGTAAGGACATTAGATTTAGCGTATTTTCCAAATGAAAGAGGAAGTTATAATTACGATACAAATAACGTAAGTGGAGATGGTAAATTTACCAATCCAGAGGAACGTTGGGGTGGGATTACAAGAGCCTTAACTACTACAAATTTTGAACAATCTAACGTTGAGTATATTCAATTTTGGATGATGGATCCATACGATCATTATTCAATTACAAATGCAGAAGGTTTACCATCGGGAATTAATCCAAACGATCCTTCAAATCAAGTTGGAGAATTATATTTTAACCTTGGAAATATTTCTGAAGATGTTTTAAAAGATGGTAGAAAAATGTACGAAAACGGATTGCCAGAAGATCCTTTAAGTACAAATAATACCGATGAAACTATTTGGGGTAAAATTCCTACAAATCAATCTTTATTATATGCATTTAGCGATAATGATAATGAGCGTTTAAATCAAGATATTGGATTTGATGGATTAAACGATCAAGAAGAAATAGCAAAATTCGGAACAAATTTTGGACCAGATCCATCAAATGATAACTATAGTTATTTTAGAAGTTCGGAATATGATAATTCTGATGCTTCCATAATTACACGTTATAAAAAGTTTAATAATACACAAGGAAACTCACCAACTAATAATTTATCAACTGAAAATTATCCAACTTCAGCGACTACATATCCAGATACAGAAGATATAGATAAAGATCAAACAATGAATTCTGTTGAAAGCTATTATCAATATAAAGTATCCTTAAATAAAAGTGATTTAGTTGTTGGGCAAAATAATATTGTTGATGAGAAAATAGTAAATGTAACCCTAGAAGATGGAAGTCAAAAGCAATTTAGATGGTTGCAATTTAGAATTCAGGTTGGTACACCAGATGAAGTTATAAATGATATTACAGGTTTTAATTCCATTCGTTTTATGCGTATGTTTTTAACCAAATTTAAAATGCCAATAGTATTGCGTTTTGGCGAATTGCAATTGGTTAGAGGAGATTGGAGACGTTACACAAAAACATTGGACGAAAATATTGTTCCGCCTCAAAATTTAACCAATAATGAATTACAAAATTTTGAAGTTGGGGTAGTTAATATTCAAGAAAACGAAGATAGAAGACCAATTCCTTATGTGTTGCCTCCTGGGATAAAACGAGAAATTTTAAGAGGAAGTACTACGTTACAAAAACAAAATGAACAATCTTTATCCCTTAAAGTTACCGATTTAGAAACTGATGATTCCAGAGCTATCTTTAAAAATGTTCGTGTGGATTTAAGAATGTACAAACATTTAAAATTGTTTTTACATGCAGAAGGTGTGCAAACAAGACCACAAGTTCAAAACGACGAGTTAAAAGCGATAATTAGATTAGGAAGCGATTTAAACGACAACTATTATCAAATAGAAAAACTATTAACCATTTCAGATTATGGAGTTTCTTCAGCAATAGATGTATGGCCAGAAGAAAATAATTTAGATGCTTTTTTAGAAGATTTAGGAAAACTAAAATTATTAAGGTTTGAAGAAGGAATTGCTCCAAATATTATATATCCAGCTACTGGAATTCCTTCTCCAATTGAAGGATTAGAAGGGTATGAAATTAGAGTAAAAGGAAATCCGAATCTATCAAACATTAAAACCATAATGTTAGGTGTTAAAAACGTTTCTAATGCAAGTCAAAGTGCTGAAATTTGGTTCAATGAAATGCGCGTTGCAGAGTTTGATAATGATGGTGGTTGGGCGGCAGTTGTAAGTGCAGATGCAAATATTGCAGATTTTGCAGATATAGCAGTTACAGGACGTATGGAAACTAAGGGTTTTGGGGGTATTGAACAACGTGTAAACGAACGTAGTCAAGAAGATACAAAACTTTATGACCTTGTAACAAATGTTAATGTCGGTAAGTTGTTGCCAAAAAACTGGGGTGTTTCACTACCATTAAGCTATAGTGTTTCTGAAGAGGTAAAAGATCCAAAATACGATTCGCAATACCAAGATGTTTTATTTGAAGATACTAATTTAGAAAATAGCCCAAATAGAGAAAGTAGTCAGGATTATACAAAGCGCAGAAGTATTAGTTTAATAAATGTTAGAAAGGAATTTAATCCAAATTCTGAGCGTAAACAACGTTTTTACAATGTAGAAAATTTATCCGTTTCTTACGCGTATAATGAAACCTATCATAGAGATTATAATGTTCAAAAATTTGTAGATCAAAATGTAAGAGCTTCAGCAAATTATAATTATAGTTTTGAACCAAAAAGTATAGAACCCTTTAAAAATTGGGGCACATTAAATAGTAAATATTTTAAGTTTATAAAAGATTTTAATATAAACTTAATTCCTTCAACAATTTCGGTAAACTCAAATATTTTTAGAACCTATAACGAGCAGTTATCAAGAAGTTTAATAGAAGGTTTACCGCAACTTCCAACGTTAAAACAACGTCATTTTATGTTCGATTGGGATTATACCATTGGCTATAATTTAACCAAATCCATTCAATTTAATTTTAGAGCGGCAAATAACTATTTATACGATGATTTTAATGCAGCAGATGAGATTCAAATATTCGATAATTTCTTTTCAATAGGAAGACCGGATCATTACCATCAAACATTAAATGGAACTTATAAACTACCAATTAATAAATTACCATTATTAGATTTTATTAATGCAGATTATACGTATGCAGCAGATTTTGACTGGCAAGCTTCTTCACAATCTTATATAGATAAAGTGGGGAATGTTATTCAAAATACAAATACACATTCTTTGGGGATAGATGTAGATTTTAATAAGTTTTATAAAAATATTGGACTCACAAAATTATTCAATAAAAAGAAATCAACTACTAATAATGCTTCCAATACTACTGCTACAAATAGAATTAGTAAAAAGAAAAAATCGCTAGGAGAAACTGCAAAAGAAGGAGTTTACAACTTGTTAACGGCGGTTAAAAAAGCTCGCTTTAACTATTCAGAAAATAATGGTACATATTTACCAGGTTATATTCCCGAAGTTGGGTTTTTAGGTCAAGATAATTTTAATGGTGGTGTAGCTCCATCTCTTGGTTTTGTATTTGGAAGTCAAATAGATATTCGTGAACGTGCATTGGAAAATGGTTGGTTGTTATCAAGAAGTTTAACAGATCCATACTATAATAAAACGTATAGTGTAACACATATGAATAAGTTTGATGCTACTATTACAGTAGAACCATTTCCAGATTTTGACATTGAATTACGAGGGAATAAAACCTATACGAAAAACACTTCTCAGCAATTAGACGTTGTAGACAATGTTTTATCAGATTCACCAATTTCACAAGTTGGCAATTTTATGATAAGTCATAATATGTTAAAAACAGCTTTTTCAAATAGCGATGAAAATTTTGAAGAATTTAAAGCAAATAGACTTATAATAGCACAAAGATTGGCACAAGCATCTGGAGTGTCAATCGATGGTTTTGGAGCTACAAGCCAGCAAGTTTCCTTACCTGCATTTTTAGCTGCATATTCAGGTAAAGATGCTACCAAAATAGATTTAAATGCTTTTAGAGATGTACCAATACCAAGTTGGAACATAAATTATAAAGGTTTAATGAAAATGAAATGGTTTAAAGATACTTTTAGAAGTTTTTCACTTTCACATAGTTACGATTCTAGATATTCAATATTAAGCTTTAGTAATAATTTAGAGTACAATGCGCAAGATCCTTACACAGAAACAGACATTGTTGGTAACTATTTTAACAAAACTTTATTTACAAATGTAGATTTAATTGAAGAATTTAGTCCTTTGTTAAAAGTAGATATGAAAATGAAAAATTCAATATCTTTTACAGGAAGAATTGATAAAGATAGAAGACTAACATTAAACTTTAACAACAACACAATTACCCAAATGAAAGGGATGGAATATGTGATTGGAATGGGATATAGGTTTAAAGATCTAGCAATGAAATTTAGATTTGGAGGAAAATTAACCAAGTTAAAAGGAGATTTAGATTTAAGGGCAGATTTATCTTTAAGAGATAACAAAACAGTAATTAGAGCTATTGATGAAGATAACAATCAAGTAACAGGAGGTCAACGTTTATTATCATTTAAGTTTTTCGCAGACTATGCAATTAATAAAAATTTAACGGCTTCGTTTTACTTTGATCAAAGTTCTTCAAAATATGCAATTTCAACAACGTTCCCAAGGCAATCAGTTAGCTCTGGGTTAAGTGTTAGATATGTATTAGGAAATTAATAAATTATCAAAAATAAAATCAAAAAATAATATTAAAAATGAGTATTCCAGCAGAATTAAAATACACAAAAGACCACGAATGGGTGAGAGTAGATGGTGACATAGCAACCATTGGTATCACGCATTTTGCACAAGGTGAATTAGGTGATATTGTTTATGTAGATGTAGATACATTAGACGAAACAATTGAAAAAGACGAAGTTTTTGGATCAGTTGAAGCTGTAAAAACAGTTTCAGACCTACTAATGCCTTTAACAGGTGAAGTAACTGAATTTAACGAAGCTTTAGAGGACGAACCAGAAAAAGTAAACACAGACCCTTATGGAGATGGTTGGATGATTAAAATCTCTATTTCAGATGCCTCTCAATTAGAAGAATTATTATCAGCAGAAGATTATACAGCATTGATTGGAGCATAAACTTTTTTTATTTTTAGCAATTTTTATAACAATAATTATTGGATGGGGTAGCCTAATTACAATCGGTAATACCATTCCATCAGATATAAATATTTCAGATAAAGCAATCCATTTAACTGCCTATCTAATATTAACATTATGTTGGTTAATTGCATGTAAAAATGAATTTAAAATACTGAATATCAATGTTTATGTAATATTTTTGATATTTTGTTATGGCATAATTATTGAAGTGTTACAAGCTACTGTTACAACTAATAGGCAATTTGAAATTAAAGATATAGTAGCAAATACTATTGGAATTGTACTAGGATTTACAGTTTTTAAAGTGCTTTCACAAAAAAAACTTTCGAAATAGAAAAATATTATTGTAAAAGTTGTTATAAAATTATTAAATTAGCGAACTATAAATATTTTACAGATGCAGATTAAAAAAAATCCAAAAGCGAATCTAGAAAATTACAGCAAGTTATTCATGCAGTTAGGTCTAGTTTTAGCATTATTGGTGGTTTATTTGGCCATTGAGAAAAAAACGTATGATAGAGTTATCGAAAATTTAGGACCTGTTGTTTTAAATATGGATGATGAAGAGCAAACAATAGAAATAGAACAAGTTAAGCCGCCTGAGCCAAAAACTCCGCCACCACCAACTCCAGATAAAATTGAAGTTGTTGAGGATGAAGAAGAAATTGAAGAAACTGTAATAGAATCTACTGAAACAGATGAAGATGAAGCTGTTGAAGTTGAAGAAATTATAGAAGTTGAAGAGGAAGAAGAAGTAATGGAAGATGTCCCGTTTGCAATTATTGAAGATGTACCAGTATATCCAGGTTGTAAGGGAAATAAAGCACAATTAAGAGCTTGTTTACAAGAACAAATTACAAAACACGTTAACAGAAAATTTAATGCAGATTTAGCATCAGATTTAGGACTTGCTCCTGGTGTTAAGCGTATTTTTGTTGTATTTAAGATAGATAAAACGGGTAATATTACTGATGTAATGGCACGTGCACCTCACAAAAGATTGCAAGAAGAAGCAATTAGAGTTGTAAATTCATTACCAAAAATGACTCCTGGTAAACAAAGAGGTAGACCAGTTGGTGTAAAATATAGTTTACCTATCGCTTTTAAAGTTGAATAGCAAATAAATTTATAAAATTACAAAGCCATCTTATTAAGGTGGCTTTTTTTATGCATTATAATTGGTTTTAACTGTCTTTTAGAATGTTTTTCTATATTTGTTAAAAGGGATATTTTATGAAATGAGCGTGCTAAAATGTTTATCATCCAATAAAATGATAGATTGCAAAAAGCTTGTGACCTTTGAAATAAATATATATAATCACATGAAAAGTTATTTAAAAGTTATTTTTGTTGTAATAAGTTGTCATTATTTAAGTGCACAATCTATTGAAAATGATACTATTACAAGAACAGCATCCATAGTATATACAGTCAATGGAAATAAAGTATCTTTTAATCCAGAAACTCCAGAATTAAATCAAATAGCTGGTGCTCCCAAAGCTTTTTACACTTATTATTGGGAATTTGGAGATGGAAATTATAGTTTTCAAAAAGATCCAGAACACGTTTATAAAGATAAAGGCAATTATAAAACCCAACTTTCAGTAACTAATAATTATGATGACGGAAAACCACCAAGCACAAGACCTAAAGATGTTAGTATAACAACAGTTAATCAAAATATTGAATCATATCAAAATCAAAATTTATTAACAGATCATAATGGTTTTAGGTTGCAAACAAACCGAGATCCTATGCCAGAGGAAGAAATGCAATTTATTGTGAGTTATGGTAACAATAAAACTTATGAAACAAACGGAAAGTTGTATTTATTCTTTAATGAAACTAAATATAAAGACAAAAATTTTGATTTAGTAGATGTGCGCTTGCATAACAATGAAGATGAAATGTCCGATGAAATTATTGTTGATAACAATCGTTACATTTCAAAAAACGATTTCATTCAAACTACTGGAATTAGTACTTTTTTAGATGAAAAACTATTTGTAGCAGATACATTAAAACAAAACTTGCCATTAACATTAGAAGAAGCAAAATTATCTTACCAAGATGTAAAAGTGTTCGATTTTAACGAAATGCAATCCAACGAAGAGCGTAATATGTTTTTTACCTTTAAAACAACTCCAGAAATGTTGAAAGACACAAGTGCAGTTATTTCTATAAGAAGTATCTATGTTCCAGAAAGAGGAAATGATGCACACAAAGTGTTAACCAAAGAAATGGAAATTGTAACTTCTCACGATCCTAATAAAATGGCAGTTTACGACACGCGTTTAAATTACAGGTTGGTACGTTTCAAAAAATTAAAATACAAAGTGCGATTTCAAAACGATGGAGAAGGTCCTGCAAGACTTATAAAGTTAAATGTTGATATTCCTAAAATGTTAGATAAATCTTCTTTAGAAGTGTTAGATATGTATCCAAAATGTAAAATTTGCCCAGAAGAGGAAGTTAGGTACAGTTGTTTAGATACTATTATTAGTAAAGATCAGATATCATTTCAATTTAAAAATATTTATTTGCCAGGAACCGCTCAAAAAGGAGTGTACGATAAAGATTCTACCAAAGGTTTTGTAAAATATGCTTTAAAATTTGGAAAGGATTTTCATAAGGTAAAGTCAAAAAGTAAAACAGCAATTATATTTGACAAAAATGAACCAATTATTACCAATACATCTACTTCTAGATTTAAACCTGGAATTTCAATAGGTGTAAAAGCGGGTTATAATAGTTTTCCAGATTTAAAAGACTCTAAAAGTTATTTTGTAGGCGCAACAATTTCACCTTACAAATCGTACAAAAAGTATTTGCAAGCAGAAATAATGATGAGTACGCATGAGTTTTTAGACTTTAAAAGTTTATCAGAACAGGTTGGAATTTTAGAAATACCTGGAGCAATAGTTGATAATGCTATAAAATTTGAAGAGAGTTCCTTAACAACAAATAAATTGAATATTGATGTTGTTCCAGTGTCATTTAGATACAATTTAAATGGAGTTATTGGATTAGGAATTGGGCCACAGATTTCTTTAGATGTTTCTAATGAAGTAGAAACTACAACTTCAACAGAATATTATACTTATTTTAATGATCGGGTTGGTAAGCTTATTGATGGCGCTTCTTCAACAACAACTACAGTCGAAAATAAGCCGTTTACAGATATTAAATACGGTATTTTTGGAGATATTACCATTGGAGCTTCCAGAATTGGACCAAGTGTGGGAGCTCGTTATATTTATAATTTTAATGAACCAAATGCACAACTTCATTTTTACGCCATTTGGAAAATTTAAAAATTTCAGATGCTAAAAAAGAAGATAATTTTTCTATTTATTTTTTGTAATTATTTAGTTTCAGCACAGCAACAAAACAATAGTTTTGTAACAACTATTAATGCTTTAAAGGAACAAAACAATTACGCTGAATATATTTATGTGCATTTAGATGAATTTGCTAAAAATCCAACACTTCAAAATTTAGAAATTTTTGAAAATCTCGAGAACAATTTATGGAGAAGTCCGGTAAATAAAAAAGAACAAACTGCACAACTTTATTTTTATATAAATTATGCATTTCAATTAAAGCAATTAGGGTTTATTAATGAATCTATAAATTACTATGAAAAGGGCTTTTCATATTATAAAAAGAGCGCAATTAACTATAATATTATAGAATATTGCCTAAAACCATTAGCCAATAATTATACGAGACTTGGAGATGTTAATAGGGCAGAAGACATTATTAAAATTACAATTGAACAGGCAGTTACAGAAAAAAATAAGGATCAAATTGCATCAGGGTATTTAAACCTAGCAATTGTTTACTGGACAAAGGGAGCTAATTTAGAGGCAATAAATTACTTAAATTTAGGACTGGAAAACAGCAATTCAAATAGTCAAAAGGCAATAATTAATTCCAATTTAGCAATTAATTATTTGATGCTAGAGGCTTTTGAAAAAGCGGAGTACCACGTTATTTTATCTAACAACTTAAATTTGGATAAAGCCCCATCAATTTTAGCACGAAATTTTAATACGTTGGGGAGTTGCTTTCTTTTAAAACAAGATTTTGATAATGCTTTAATTGAATATAATAATGCTTTAAAGTTTTCCAAAACTGCATTTGGAAACAATGATCGGGAAGTTGCAAAAGTTTACAATCAAATTGCCGAGGTTTACAGGCTTCAAAACGACACTAAAAAAGCTTTAGAAACGTATCAAAAAGCAATAAGTACTTTGTTGCCGAAATATATTGCTAAAAACGAATTTGAAAATCCGAAAAGCACCTTTTTTTATCCTGAAAATACGTTAATACAAGCATTAGATGGTAGAGCAAACATATTTACACAAATCAATAATTTTGAAGCTGCATTAAAAAATTATGAGTTGTCTTTTTTAGTTGAAGAGGAACTTAATAACACATATTTAAGTCAGAGTGCTAAATTATTACAGCAACAAGAAAATAGAATTAGAAGTGAAAAATGTATAGCTTTATGTTTCACTTTATATGAACAGACAAAGGAAATTAATTGGATTGAAAAAGCTTTTGAATTTGCTGAGTTAACAAAAGCCTCAGTTTTATTAGAAAACAAGCAATTAGTAGCTACTAAATCAACTATTAAAAATGATAGTTTATTTATTAAGGAAACAGCCTTAACATTTAAAAAAGCCCAATTAAATAAAAGTATTACAATTGAACAGTTAAAAAATGAAGCTGCATCTTTAAATTTATTGGCAACATTAACAAAAGAACGTGTTAATGTGGCTCAGGAAATTCAGCTGATAAATCAGGAAATTAAATTAAAATATCCAAATTTAAAATCAGACTTAAATAAAGTTGTTACTGTTAAATCAATACAAGAGGACCTTTTAGTTAATAACGAATTGTTACTAGAGTTTTTTGATGGCTCAACCCAAGTTTATATTTTTTCAATTTCAAAAAACAATCCGATTTCATTAAAAAGAATAGAAAAAACTTCGAAATTTAAGGAAGAAATATCACAGTTTTTAGCGTTATTTTCAGATGCTAGAGGAACAGCTATTCAAAATAACATGCAAGAATACAAAACTTTAGCATTTAGTTTATACAACCGTTTATTTGATGAAGATTTAAATAAAAACACAATCATTATACCAGATGGTTTATTTTCTTTTATGCCTTTTGATGCTTTGTTAACAGCAGAAACAACAATTAATAACTTATCTGTCCGGCATGCAGGTTTCGAAAAATTACCATATTTAATACATAAAACCAATATTAGTTATGGATATTCAGCTTCAATTTTATGGAGCGACTCTAAAGTTATTCATAAAAAAAATGATAAAATATTGGGATTTTTTCCTGTATTTAAAAACAACCACAGAAAATTAGCGGAATTGAGTTATACATCACAGGAAGCTTCAAGTATAAAAAATGAAATTGATGGAAAATTTTTAATTTTTGAAGACGCTACAAAAAGTGCATTTAACAATATAAATAAAGACTTTACTATTTTACACCTTTCAACGCATGCAACTGCAGGCGATTTTTACACGCCACCAGCAATTGAGTTTTATAATGAAACGTTGTACTTACCAGAAATTTATGGTTATAATTTAAATTATAATTTAGCAGTTTTAAGTGCCTGTGAAACAGGAATTGGTAAATTAAGAAAAGGAGAAGGTATTATGAGTTTGGCAAGAGGTTTTTCGTATGCAGGTGTTAAAAACTTGATAATTTCACTTTGGAAAGTAAATGATAAATCTACTGAAAATTTAATGGCGGGTTTTTATAAAAATTATAAAAAAACAAAAAGCAAATCGGCGGCATTACATACTTCAAAATTGAATTATTTAGAAGATACCTCAATTCCAGCACTAAAAAAATCGCCTTATTATTGGGCAAGTTTTATCTATTTTGGAGAGGTAACACCTGTTGCAGAACAAAAAAATATGTATTTGTGGATTTTAATTGTATTTATTGCGCTGGTAGTTGGTTTTATCTTTTTAAAAAATAGTAGATTTGGGCTAAAGAATGACACATGAAACTAAAAAATATTCTTTTTAGAAAAGGATTCGTTAAAATTAAATTGAAAAAAATAAACACCAATCATTTTGAGGTAAAAGCAAGATTAAATGGTGTAAAAGGACGCTTTATTTTAGATACTGGAGCTTCAAACTCTTGTTTGGATATTACTTTAGCCGACAAATTTAAATTAAGCGTAGAAGATTCTGAAACAAAAGCTGCAGGTGCAGGAGCTATTGGAATGGAAACTAAAATAGCGACAAATAATACTATAAAATTTAAAGGTTGGAAGTTTAAAAAATTCAGCTTAGTATTGTTGGATTTAACTCATGTAAATACTGCTTTAACAGAACACCATGCAAAAGCTGTACACGGTATTATTGGCGCCGATATTTTAGAAAAAGGTGAAGCAATTATAGATTATAAAAACAAATGTGTCTATTTAAAAAAGATAGTTTATAAGTTTTAAGCACAAATATTATTTCATTCTTCAATAACTTTTATTTGATTGATTTTTTATTTTTATAAAAAAAATCAACTTCAGGCAACCTTTTGCATACAATTTGCGTCTTTATAAATATACTATCAGTTTAACTTAAGAAAGTTGTCATAAATACATTGGTAAAAACCGTTGCAAACTGTGAAGATTATTCAATTATTTAAAAACGAAGAAAAGCTTATAAAAAAAGCGATTCAAAATAACCGAGCGGCACAGCAACGCTTGTATTATTTGCATGCGCCCAAAATGCTAAGTGTATGCAGGTATTATATAAAAGATGTTCAGTTTGCCGAAGAAGCAATGTTAAATGGATTTTTAAAAGTATTTACCAATTTAAACAGATTCGAAAATAAAGGAAGTTTTGAAGGTTGGATCCGGCGAATTATGATACGAGAATCAATTTCTTTTTTAAGAAAACAAAAAAATATTGAATTTGTAACGGAACCTGTAGAAATTAAAGATACAGTTGTAAATACTAGTTATTCTGATATGGATGTTGCTGAAATTCAAGATTTAATTGACACACTACCTGATGGTTATAAAATAGTTTTTGTGATGTATGCCATTGAAGGATACAAACATCAAGAAATAGCAACATTATTAAATATTTCAGAAGGAACTTCAAAATCACAGTTATTTAAGGCACGAAAAATCCTTCAAAAAAAGATTATTAAATTAAATAAAACAAGCAATGGAACCTTATAAATTTGAACAAGATATAAAAAACAAGCTTGAAAAACGAACAATACAGCCTTCAGCAAACTCGTGGGATAAATTAGAGGGTTCGTTGCAAAACAATGATCATAAAAAGAACAATAAGCTTTTATGGTTTATGGGTTTAGCAGCAAGTATTGTTGGTATTTTAGTTGTTGTTTCAATATTTTTAAAAGAACAAACAGCAAAGAATACACCTATAATTGTTACTTCTCCTGAGTTAAAATCGGAAGAATCAACTATTGAAGTAGCTTCAGAAAAATTTATGAATGAAGATGTTAATTCAGAAAAGATTGATGGTAATAAACCCACTAATAATTCTTTAAAAACTACATCTAAAAAACCTATTTATAATTCAATAAAACAGCATAATGAAGTTGGAATTGCTTTTAATAAGTTGGATACAGATGTTGTTGAAAAAGAAGAGAAGATTGCAGCAGCAAAAGAAGTTTTAAATGTAACTAATATTTCTTTGGAAGAACAAAAGATTGATAGCGTAATTTTACAAATTCAAAATTTAAAATTACACTATACAATTGTTACTAATAACGATATTGATGCACTTTTATTTAAAGCTCAGCAAGAATTGGCTTTGCAAAAAATAGTTGATGAAAGTGTAAAAACAGTCGATGCTTTTAAACTACTTCAAGACGTTGAAGCAGATTTAGATAAATCGATTAGAGTTAAGTTTTTAGAAACTCTAAAATTGAATTTTGAAAACATGAAAACAGTAATTGCGCAACGAAACGATTAATAAAAGAAAGTTAAAATTAAAAAATAAACCATGCAAAAAATAACTAAATATATACTATTAATAGCTTTTGCTTTTAGCACACAATTTATACAAGCTCAGGACACAAATAATAGTATTAGAATTGAAATATTGAAAGAGCTAAAAGATAAAATTACTATAGAAGAACGTGATTTTTTAAAAGTTGAAGTCGAAAATATTATAAAGCGATTAGAAAACGGTGAAATAACTGAAGAAAAAGCAACTCAATTAAAAAATGAAGCGGCAAAAAAAAGGGCATTAAATATTGAGAATAGAACAGCGATTTTAGACAACAAAATTGCACTTCTAGAGCGCAATGAAAACGGTTATTACGATAACGATGGTGAAACATCCATTGCCGGATTTAGTATTGGAGGAAAAAAAGGAACTCTTGTTGGAATTAAAACAAAAGGAAATAATAAGCCAAAAAAATATGACAGAAGAACATACAGCGATTTAGTTGTAGCTTTTGGTTTGAATAATGCCATAATTGAAGGCGAAAAATTAGATGATTCACCTTACAAATTTGGAGGATCTCGTTTTTTTGAATTGGGTTGGGCTTGGAAAACAAGAGTGTTTAATGCATCAAATTTTGTGAGATTTAAATATGGTTTCTCATTTCAAATAAATGGATTAAAACCAACTGATAACCGCTATTTTGTTGAAAATGGAAACGAAACTAGTCTTGAAGTTTTTCCAAATGATTTAAAAAAATCTAAACTCAATATTACAAATTTAGTAATGCCTATTCATTTTGAATTTGGTCCGTCTAAAAAAACAGTAAATGACAATTATTTTAGATATAACACTTACAATAAATTTAAATTTGGAATAGGTGGTTATGCAGGATTCAACATTGGAACAAGACAAAAATTAAAATATACTGTAAATGGAGAAAAGGTAAAGGATAAATTAAAAACAGATTATAATGCGAGTAATTTAGTTTATGGTTTAAGCTCTTATGTTGCTTTTAAAAATGTTGCAGTGTATGCAAAATATGATTTAAGTCCAATTTTTAAGGATCAAGTTATAGAACAAAACAATATTTCTTTAGGGATTAGATTTGATATGGAATAGTATAATATTCAAGATTAAAATAATACCAAAATCTTTTTAGTAATTGTAAATCATAAAAAAAGCCGAACAGTATGTTCGGCTTTAAATTTATATTGAATTAAAAGTTATAATTCCAATGCTTTTTTAGGGTTGTTATCCATTAAAATTTCAATCGGATTTTCTAAAGCTTCTTTAACAGCTACTAAGAAACCAACAGATTCTTTTCCGTCAATAATTCTATGATCGTAAGAAAGTGCCACAAACATTATTGGTCTAATAACTACCTCACCATTAACTGCAACTGGACGTTCTACAATATTATGCATTCCTAAAATTGCACTTTGCGGTGGATTAATAATTGGAGTAGATAACATAGAGCCAAAAACACCACCGTTAGTAATAGTAAAAGTACCACCGGTCATTTCATCAACCGTAATTTGACCATCACGTGCTCTAATTGCTAAACGTTTTACTTCGTTTTCTACACCTCTAAAAGTTAAATTTTCTGCATTTCTAATAACGGGAACCATTAATCCTTTTGGACCAGAAACTGCTATTGAAATATCTTGAAAATCATGTGAAATTTTATAATCTCCATCTAACATGGAGTTTACATCTGGATACATTTCTAAAGCCCGTACAACAGCCAAAGTAAAGAAACTCATAAAACCTAAACCAACTCCGTGTTTAGCTTTAAAATCTTCTTTAAACTCTTTACGTAAATCAAAAATAGGTTTCATATCTACTTCGTTAAAAGTAGTAAGCATTGCAGTTTCATTTTTAACGGCAACCAAACGTTCCGCTACTTTTCTACGTAACATAGAAAGTTTACTTTTTTCTGTACCACGAGAACCACCAGTTGGAGTTCCCATGCTTGGAACAGCTTTTACGGCGTCATCTTTTGTAATTCGACCATCTTTTCCTGTTCCTTTAATTTCTGAAGTAGCAATTCCTTTTTCAGCTAATACTTTTTTAGCCGCAGGAGAAGCAGTACCACTTGCATAGGTTGTCTTAGTTGCTGTAGGTTGAACTTCAACTTTAGGAGTTTCAGTTTCAACAGTTGCTTTTGTTTCGGTTCCTGCACCTTCTGGTTTTTTAGCGTCCATATCAATTAAGCAAACTATTGCTCCAACTGCAATGGCATCACCTTCTTCGGCTTTTAAAGTAATAATACCACTTTCTTCGGCAGGTAATTCTAGAGTTGCTTTATCTGAATCTACTTCAGCAATTGGTTGATCTTTTTCAACATAATCACCATCTTCAACAAGCCAAGCTGCAATTTCTACTTCTGTGATTGATTCTCCCGGAGAGGGAACTTTCATTTCTAAAATCATGTTGTTAATTTTTTAGTCTATTTATTGACGATTTTTTTATTCGTTAGTTTGAAATACTTTATCTAATATTCTTTGATGTCTTCTTTTAAAACGTGCGCTTGAACCTGCTGCCGGCACAGCATAAAATGGTTGTGAAGCCACTTCTAAATGCACCAATCTAAAACGTTGCAACATATAACTCCAAGCGCCCATATTTTCAGGTTCTTCTTGCGCCCAAACATAGTTTTTTACGTTCGGATATTTATCAATTATCTGTTGTAATTTATCTAAATGTAGCGGAAACAGTTGTTCAATTCTTACAAATGCAACATCGTTTCTTTCTAAAGTTGCTCTTTCTGCTAATAAATCATAATAAAATTTACCAGTACAGAACACTAATTTAGTTATATTTTCTGGGGCTATATTATCATCTATAACTTCTTGAAAACTTCCCTTTGCAAAATCATTTAAAGATGAAGTAACTAAAGGATGACGTAATAAACTTTTTGGTGTAAATACAATAAGTGGTTTTCTGTAGTTACGTTTCATTTGGCGACGCAACAGGTGGTAAAAATTTGCAGGTGTTGTACAATCTGCAACAATCATATTATCTATGGCACATAATTGTAAAAAACGTTCCATACGTGCAGATGAGTGCTCAGAACCTTGACCTTCATAACCGTGTGGTAATAAAATAACAATACCATTTTGAAGTTTCCATTTGTCTTCTGCAGCCGATAAATATTGGTCGAAAATAATTTGTGCGCCGTTGCTAAAATCTCCAAATTGAGCTTCCCAAATGGTTAATGTATTTGGGTTTGCCATGGCGTATCCATAATCAAATCCTAAAACGCCGTATTCCGATAACAACGAATTGTAAATATACATTTGACCTTGCTTATCGCTAATGGTGTTCAATAAATTTATTCTTTCTTCAGAAATTTCATCACGTAAAATTGCGTGGCGATGACTAAATGTGCCTCGTTCTACATCTTGCCCTGAAATTCGAACATCAAAACCTTCTTGAAGTAGACTTCCATAAGCCAGAGTTTCACCCATTCCCCAATCAATTTTATCAGTTTCAAAAATCATTTTATTTCGGTCTCTCAGTATTCGTTCCGCTTTTCTTAAAAATTTTACACCTTCTGGAACTGTAGAAACAATTTTTGAAATTTCTTGTAATTTAGTTTTCTCATAACCTGTATCCTCAGAAAATAACATTGCATCTAACCTATGTCTGTTAAAATCTTTCCAGGTATCTTGCATAAACTCTCTAACCTTAGAAGTTTCAGTTTCTTTAGAAAGTTGATACTCTTTTTCTAGTAAGCTTTTAAATTTGGCAATACTATTATTTAAAAATGCAGCATCAATGACACCTTCGGCAATTAATTTTTGTGCATAAATATCTCTTGGATTTTTATGCTTAGCAATAGCTTTATATAAATTTGGTTGTGTAAAACGAGGTTCATCACCTTCGTTATGACCATATTTTCTATAACCTAATAAATCTATAAAAATATCACGCTTAAACTTCATTCTAAAATCTAACGCCATTTCAGTGGCATGCACAACAGCTTCAACGTCGTCTGCATTTACGTGTAATACAGGAGATAATGTAACTTTGGCAACATCGGTGCAATAAGTACTAGATCTGCCATCTAAATAATTGGTGGTAAAACCAATTTGATTATTTACAACAATATGGATAGTTCCACCGGTTGAGTACCCAGGTAATTTACTCATCTGTGTTACTTCATATACTAAACCTTGTCCAGCGATTGCGGCATCTCCGTGAACAATAATTGGTAGTATTTTTGAATTGTTTCCTCCGTAGGTTTTGTCTATTCTTGCACGTGTAATCCCTTCAACAATTGGTCCAACAGTTTCTAAATGTGAAGGATTTGGAACTAGGTTCATTTTTAGTTCCTTATTATTTTTTAAAGTTTTGCTAATTGTTAAACCTAAATGATATTTAACATCACCATCTATGGTTTCGTCTTCAAAATCTTTACCTTCAAACTCGCTAAAAACATCGCGAATGGGTTTTCTAAAAATATTTGTTAATGTGTTTAATCGACCTCTATGCGCCATTCCTAACACAAACTCATCTACGTCATAAATCTCGGCAGCATTTCTAATAACCGAACTTATTGCAGGAATCAAAGTTTCTCCACCTTCTAATGAAAAACGCTTTTGACCCACATATTTGGTTTGTAAAAAGTTTTCAAAAGTAACTGCTTGATTTAATTTTTGAAGTATATATTTTTTAGATTCAACAGAATAATTTGGGTGGTTAGAGTTTCTATTTAATTGTTTTTGAAGCCATTTTATTTCTTCTGGATTTCGAATGTACATATATTCAACACCAATAGAATCGCAATAAATAGTTTTAAGGTGTTTTATAATGTTTCGAAGTGTGTTTTTACCAGACCCAATCATACTACCAGCATCAAAAACAGTCTCTAAATCGTTTTCGGAAAGGCCAAAATTTTCGATATCTAGAGTAGGCGTATATTGCCTGCGGGCTCTTACTGGATTTGTTTTAGTAAACAAATGGCCACGAGTTCTGTATCCATTAATTAAATCAATTACTTTGAATTCTTTAAATACATTATCCGGAATTTGAACTTTGGCATCTTTTAATGAGTAGTTTTCATTTGCAAAATCATATCCTTGAAAAAAACTTCTCCAACTTGCCTCTACACTATCAGGATTTATTAAATACTGGTCGTATAAATCGGCTATAAATTCTGTATGTACAGCATTTAAAAATGAAAATTTATCCATATTTTATGTTAGTAGTCTATGTTATAGTTAACTGGACAAAAATACAACTTTTACTAAAACTATCATTTTAATTAAGTTATTTTATAAATTATTATAGAATTAATAAAAATTAAGGAATTCCACTATAAAAGTGATTTTTAAGATACTTTATTTATGATAAATAATGAAAAGCAGTTAAAAA
This sequence comes from uncultured Flavobacteriaceae bacterium, assembly GCA_965367745.1. GTDB lineage: Bacteria > Bacteroidota > Bacteroidia > Flavobacteriales > Flavobacteriaceae > Lutibacter. Next base: position 31,146 of record CBDUKG010000020.1, read on the forward strand.
ATGGGTTTTTTTTGAATTGCTAAAATTTTAATTTACAAGTGTTTATAAATTTAGAAATAAATAACTAAAAAAAAAACACATTTTTTTCAAAAAAAAATTGCAAAAAGAAGAAAAGCTTGTATATTTGCACTCGCAAAAGCAAATTGCATTCCTCCTTAGCTCAGTTGGTTAGAGCATCTGACTGTTAATCAGAGGGTCCTTGGTTCGAGTCCAAGAGGGGGAGCAAAATACAAAACCTGCATTTATGCAGGTTTTTTTGTATAGTAAAACCACCCCCGAAAATTTATGAAGTTTTGTGTTTTAGTATTTTTTTTGTTTTTTTCTTCAGTTATATTTTGTCAAGAAATTGGTAGTGTTGAAGAAAGTGGACATTTTATAAAACTGCATAAATTCAATGACATTTTCTCTTTCAAATATTCAGATGCGGAATCTGTGAATTTCAAAAAAGAATTTTCTTTTACTTTTACTGGTAAAAATGATTTTTATTCGATACTAATTAATGGTTTTGAAAATAATAAAAGTCATCAAATTATACTTCAAACTAGTAATGATACCATTGTAAAACTAAATTACAGGAAAGTTAAAGGTGAATTATTGCTTTATGTTTATCAGAACAACCTTAATAGTAAAACAACCGGAAGAAGTACTTTTTTTAGTAAAAAACAAATTGTTGAACTTTTTGGTATTCAACAAAAAGTGTAGTGCTACTGCAATTTAGTTTCTAAGATTTAAAATTTAACAAAAAAGGGAAAGAGACTAATTTAGTTTATTAAAAATTAGTAAATTTAATGCTCTAAATACCGATATCCTTATGGAATTGAATTTTCCCTTATTTGCTGGTATTATTGCAGCAATGTTGCATGTTATTGCTGGTCCAGATCATTTAGCTGCGGTTACTCCTTTTGCAATTGAAAGTAAAAAGAAAGCTTGGAAAGTTGGCTTGTTTTGGGGTGTAGGGCATTTATTGGGAATGTTATTTATTGGAGTTTTATTTTTATTTTTTAAAGAATTAATTCCAATTGAAAAAATATCTGAACATAGTGAGCAATTTGTCGGAATAATATTGATAGGTCTGGGGCTATGGATTTTTTTTAAAATATTTAAAGCAGAAAAACACCATAAACACACACATGTTCATACTAAGAATAATCCTTTAATTCATAAACATGAACATATTCATAATGGAGAGAAAACACACAATCATTCGCATCCAAATTTAAAACAAGGGAACATTGCCTCTTTATCTGTTGGTTTTATACACGGTTTGGCTGGAATAGC
>CBDUKG010000021.1:0-32244 GCA_965367745.1 uncultured Flavobacteriaceae bacterium
TACCGTCTTTCATTTCTAATTTTCTGTCTGCCATTTCAGCCAATTCTTGATTGTGAGTTACAATTACAAAGGTTTGATTGAATTTTTTACGAAGTTCAAAAAATAATTCGTGTAAATTTTCAGCAGAAGCAGAATCGAGATTTCCACTAGGTTCATCGGCAAAAATCACATCAGGATCGTTAACTAAAGCTCTTGCCACAGCAACACGTTGTTGTTCCCCACCAGATAATTCGTTTGGTTTATGTTGAATTCTGTCTGATAATCCTAAAAAATTTAATAACTCTTTAGCCTTAGTTTCAGCTTCTTTCTTAGATTTATTAGCTATAAATGCAGGAATGCATACATTTTCCAGAGCTGTAAATTCTGGAAGTAATTGATGAAATTGAAATATAAAACCAATGTGTTTATTTCTAAAATTAGAGAGCGATTTATCTTTAAGTTGTAATAAATCTACGTTGTTAATATTAAGTTCAGCACCTGCATTGTTTGAAGCTTTATCCAAAGTACCTAAAATTTGTAATAATGTTGTTTTTCCTGCTCCAGAAGGACCAACTATAGCAACAACTTCACCTTTTTTTATAGTTAAGGCAACACCTTTTAAAACTTCTAAATCTCCGTAAAACTTATGTATATTTTTTGCTTGTATCATGTTGTAAAATAGTTGCGTGAAAATACATAATTAATTTAGAACTACAACCAAGTTTTAAGATTGTTGTAATCTAAGTAGTAGATAAGTTTAAGTGATATGTTATTGGTTACAGGTTCTTTAAAAAGATTATCTAAATTTTCTTTAAATCTTAAATTCGATAAATCGTCTTCATTAAAAATAGAATTTCTATATAAGGCAACTAATTGACTTCCAGGAGCAAATTCCCAAGAGTAACTTAAATCTAAATTCCAAATATTATAATTTATATCATGGTTTTCGGAATAACTACTGTTGTTTAAGTTACCATCACTATTTAATTCAAAAAAAGTAGTATCGTAAGTTACTGGCGACCAATAATGCCTGAAAGATAAAGCTAAAGAAGATTTTGTACTAAAACTTAATTTACTACTTAATCTATTGGTAACTGTTTTAGATGCTCTATTTCCAAAAATAATAGCTCCGTTTTCTAATTCATTAACATAACCTTTTTCGTTATTAGATTTTCTAAAATCTATAGCGTGTATAATTTGAAATTTATCAGAAAACCTGTAACGAGGAGAAAAATTGATAGAATAGGTTTTATTTAAGTCATCGTATTTTTTAAAATAAAAGGCTCTAAGATCCAAAGCGAATTTTTTTCTATAATCTGTAGAAATCCAGCCATTTGTAAAAAAACGGGCATTTTCTTTAAAAAACCTTCCTGCTACGCGAGGTTCGTAAAAATCGTTTTGTTTACCAATACTAGATTCAATTTTTCCACCAAAAGCTAGTCTTTTTAATGTTATAAAACGAGCATTTATTTCAAAATTATTTCCCGAATATTTGTTGGGATTGTTTTGATATCTAAATTCATTTTCAAATGTAATTCTAAAATCGTTTAATGTTTTTGTTGGTTCAAAAATTTGATAAGATAATTTACTATAATAATTAGCTAAGTTATTTCTACTTTGAAAGCCTAAATCTTTAATATCATAAGAATCATTAACTCTCCAATGGCCTATTTCATATTGAACATTTCCCGATCGTTTTCCAATTTCAATAAAAGTTGAATAGCCATTTGTATTTAATCCAAACTCACTAACATTACTTAATTTATAGTTTCCCATAATGTTAAATTTATTTTGTTTGTCTGAAATATCAAAAAGCAATGCCGTAACATTGGCATCTCTAAAATTACCTTCACGTAATACATTAGAATTTACTAAGCTCACTGAGGAATTTTTATTGAATTGTTGATCTAGAACAAGTAAATTATAATTTGCCAGAGGTTCGGTTACCTCTTCTCTTGTTTTTCCCGTAGCATTATTTTTTATTGTTGCTGAAGTTTTCTCTGTAATTGCGTTAAAAACACCAATCCCCAAACCCTTTTTTGTTCTACCAGAAATTTTAACAGCATTTAGCATATTTACTTTATATGGATTGGTAATTAGTTCTTCATCTTCATTTAAATTTTCTTGAATACTCTCATAATTTACAGGTGCATTTCCAATGCGACGAGAATAAAATAAACTTCCTTTATCAAAAAGTTCGGTGCCTTCGGTAAAGAAGGCTCTTTTTTCCTTATATCGTTGTTCAAAAGGTCCTAAATTTAATACCTGATCGTCAAAAGCAGTTTGTCCAAAATCTGGAATTAATGTAGCATCTAAGGTGAAACTTTCATTAATACCATATTTTAAATCCATTCCTAAATTAGTATTGAATTCACTATCCCCATCAAAAGTTGTGAATGAACTTGATGCATAAGGTGAGAAACTTAATCGAGTAGGAGGCTTAATGTCTTTTATGCCAGTAATTTCACCTGAATATTGTGTGATTTCACCAACTTTTTTATCAATATAATTCCAAACATACTGTTCATTTAAGTTATTAATTCTTCTATGAAAGTTAATTCCCCAGGTTTGAATGTTGGTGTTTGAAAAGCGTAAAGCAGCATAAGGTATTTTTATTTCTACAACCCAACTATTTTTATTGATTTTAACGTTGCTATCCCAAACGGCGTTCCAACTAAAATCTTCACGACCCGAAGAAACTTTTGCATCTCCTTGTGCTCCAGTACTCATTACTGCAAATTCAGTATCGTTTTGCCCATCATTGTTGGGGTTAATACTTATTAGGAAAAAATCAACAGTTCCAAATTGGTCTCTTCCTCCAAACTGCATTGGAATTTCTTCTGGATTCGTATCATACATTGTTGCACCAAAATAAATGGCTTCATTATCGTATGCTATTTTTACAGTGGTTTTTTTGTCTTCACGTTCATTTCCACCATCACCAGGTTCAAACATTACAAAATCCTTTGCTACTTCAGCTTTTTCCCAAAAAAGTTCATTTAAAACACCATCAATAGTAGGTGATTTTGTTATTCTAAGTGCTGAAACAGTTTTTTTGGTTGTTTGGGAGTATGAAAAGAAAAAAAAAGATAAACAGAAGACAAACAGAATATTTTTCATTGTTAAATATGATGCATTTTTTTAAAATGCTAAATTATTTAACAATCTTCTCAGAAGGTCTTAAATAAATGTTAATTAAGAGTTAATTTTTGAATTAAAAACACTTATTTAAAAACTTGAAGCAAATAACCTAAATATCATATTCACATAACCAATATATGAACTAATAAAAAGTATTGTAATTGTAAAGCTCACAATTAAAATGGGAGTCATAAAAATGGACTTTAAGATTAATTTTTTCATGGCTAAACGTATTAAGTAATTAATATATTTTTCTATATAAATTTAAACTTTATATAAATAGCTTTAAAATATTTCGAGCTATTAGATTATAGTGTTTTTAGAGTATTTATGCACTAAAAAGTATGTAATCTTTCATTGTATATAAGTGGAATTTATATTGTATTATTAATTAAATAGTTACTATTAAAAAACATAGAATTGGATGGTTTCTTTTTATATTAGTGTCATTTTTAAAACTTTTTAGTAATTAAATAAAAAGTTTAGGTTAGGATTATTACATTTGTTGATATTTTAAAACAATATTTCTAATGAATTTACACGAATACCAAGGAAAAGAGTTGTTAAATAGTTTTGGCGTTAGAATACAACGCGGAATAGTTGCCGATAATCATAAAAAAGCTGTGGAAGCGGCAAAACAATTGGCTACGGAAACAGGTACAGACTGGTGGGTTATAAAAGCACAAATACATGCAGGTGGACGTGGAAAAGGCGGTGGAGTTAAGCTTGCCAAAAGTTTGCAAGAGGTTGAATCTATTTCAGAAAGCATTATTGGAATGATGTTAAAAACACCTCAAACTTCTGCTGAAGGGAAAAAAGTACATCAAGTTTTAATAGCTGAAGATGTTTATTATCCTGGTGACAATGAACCAGAAGAATATTATATGTCTGTTTTATTAAACAGAGCAACTGGTAGAAACATGATTATGTATTCTACAGAAGGAGGTATGGATATTGAAGCCGTTGCTGAAAAAACACCACATTTAATTTTTACTGAAGATGTTGATCCTTTATTAGGATTGTTACCATTTCAAGCACGTAAAATTGCATTTAACTTAGGGTTATCTGGTGGTGCTTTAAAAGAAATGGTAAAATTTGTTACTTCTTTATATACTGCTTTTGTAAAATCAGATTCTTCATTATTTGAAATTAATCCCGTATTAAAAACATCAGATGATAAAATATTAGCTGTTGATTCTAAAGTAACTTTAGATGATAATGCCTTATTTCGTCATAAAGATTTAGCGGCTTTAAGAGATTTACGTGAAGAAAATGAAATTGAAGTTGAAGCCAATGCTGCCGGTTTAAATTATGTAGATTTAGATGGAAATGTAGGTTGTATGGTAAATGGTGCTGGTTTGGCAATGAGTACTATGGATTTAATTAAACAATCTGGAGGTGAGCCAGCTAACTTTTTAGATGTTGGTGGAACTGCAGATGCAAAACGTGTTGAAACTGCTTTTAGAATTATTTTAAAAGATTCAAATGTAAAGGCAATTTTGGTTAATATTTTTGGTGGAATTGTACGTTGCGATAGAGTAGCGCAAGGAGTAATAGATGCGTACAAAAATATGGGTGATGCCATTAAAGTTCCAATAATTGTAAGATTACAAGGAACAAATGCTATTGAGGCAAAACAGTTGATTGATGATAGTGGTTTAGATGTTATTTCTGCTACTGAGTTTCAAGAAGCTGCAGATAAAGTGCAAGAAGTTTTAGCTTAATACTTAGTTATTGAGAAAATATATAAATAAAAAAAACCGACAATTGTCGGTTTTTTTTGTGTCTTTAAATAAGGTGTTTTTTAAATATCTTCAAAATTCACATCAGTAAAACTTTCTGTACTTGAAGTGTCTTCATTTAATTCTGATGGTTTTTTAAAGTCTTTTTGGTGACGTTCAGAAATAACTTCTTCACCTTTTTCATTTAAAATGTAATCAGTAGCAGCTTTTAACATTTCATTAAATTCTGCAAAATCTTCTTTGTATAAATAAATTTTGTGTTTTTTGTAATGGAAAGATCCATCGTCATGTGTGAATTTTTTACTCTCGGTAACTGTTAAGTAATAATCTTCGGCCTTTGTTGCTCTTACGTCAAAAAAGTAAGTTCTTCTTCCTGCTCTAAGAACTTGAGAGAATATCTCTTCTTGTTCTAAATGTTCTTTGTCACTCATAATTAACTTTCTATTTTATTAATCTTTTTTTTAGATTTCTACACAAATCTATAAAATTAATTTACTTAAAACGTAATTTTTATAATTCTTTTTCTAAAAGTTGTTGTTCGTATAACTCTTTATAATACCCTATTTTATTAACAAGTTGATTGTGTGTGCCTTGTTGTACAATTGTGCCATTCTCAATAACAATAACTTTATCAGCATTTTTAACCGATGAAATTCTATGGCTTACAATCAAAGTAGTTTTATTGTGACTAACTTTATATAAATTATTAAGTATTGTTTCTTCTGTTTCTGTATCAACGGCAGATAAGCAATCGTCTAAAATTAGTATTTTAGGATCTTTAATTAATGCTCTTGCTATAGAAATACGTTGTTTTTGTCCTCCTGATAAGGTAACCCCTCTTTCTCCAACATAGGTATTATAGCCTTCATTAAAATCTATAATATTATGATGTATATAAGCGTTTTTGGCAGCTTGTTCAATTTTTGCGTCTGAAGCGTTGTTATCTCCAAATTTTATATTGTTTTTAATTGTATCTGAAAACAAGAACGCTTCTTGAGGTACAAAACCAATATTTTGCCTAAGGTCATTTAAATTTATATCTTTTATATTTTTCCCATCTATTAGAACTTCGCCGGAGTCAGTATCGTACAAACGGGCAATTAAATTTAAGATGGTAGATTTTCCAGAACCAGTATTTCCTAAAATTGCTAATGTTTCGCCCTGTTTTAAGGTGAAACTTAAATTTTTTAATGCTGTGATATTGGTATCATCATAAGTAAAAGTAACATCTTTAAATTCAATGTCACCGGTAATTTTTGAAGCTGTTGCTACTAAATTTTTAATTTCAGGTTCGTGCTTTAAAAACTCGTTAATACGTTCTTGAGAAGCTTCTGCTTGTTGCACAATAGAAGTTACCCAACCAACAACTGCAACCGGCCAAGTTAACATATTCACATACATAATAAATTCGGCAATAACACCAATGGTAATTTCTCCTGCAATATATCTTAAACCACCAATGTAAATAACCAAGATGTTACTTAAACCAATTAAAAGAATCATTAAAGGAAAAAATAATGCTTGTGCTTTAAAAAGGTTGATGTTTTTTTCTTTTGCAGTTACAGAAAGGCTTCCAAATTCTGCAATTGCGTTTTGTTCAATTCCGTATGATTTTAAAATACTAATTCCTGAAAAAGTTTCTTGCGCATTCGCCGTTAGCTTCGATAAATATTGCTGTACAACAGTACTTCTTTTATTAATAATTCTACTTAAAACATAAATAGAAACAGACAATACAGGCAATGGTAATAACGTGTAATTTGTTAAGGTAACATCAATATTATACATTTTAACAATAGCAACAACAAAAAGCACTAACATATTCATAGAGTACATAATTGCAGGTCCAAAATACATTCTAACTTTACTTACATCTTCACTAATTCGGTTCATTAAATCTCCTGTTTTATTTTTCTTATAAAAGTTTAGAGATAAGCGCTGGTATTGTTGGTAAATTTCATTTTTTAGGTCAAATTCTATAAGTCTAGATGTTACAATTATAGTCTGACGCATTATAAAAGTGAAAAACCCGGAAAGTAAAGCAGCACCAATAATTAGTAAAATGTTATTTAGTAAATCGGCTTTTACAAGTGCTAAATCTGTAATTAAACCATTTTTATAATCTTGTGAAGCATCTAAAGACTTACTAATTAATTGAGGGATTTGAAGCGCTAAATATTTAGAACAAAAGGTAATAAATAATCCAATTAGTAAACGGTATTTATATTTTAAAAAGTATTTATTAAGATATTTTAAGGCTTTCATAGAAGTTAAAACGACAAATCAATTTGAATGCACGAATATACATGAATATAAATTTAAAGCCGATTTTTTATGATAGATTTAACTTTGAATAAAAAAACAAAAACAAAATTATTTTTCTAAAAAATAATAGTATTTTTGCACTTCAGAAACAATAAATGTTTAAAGTTCTTTAAATGATAAATAGAAGACATATTAGAGTAAAAGTTATGCAATCAGTATATGCAATGCTTCAGTCTAAAAGTGATATCCTAGATAAGGAAGAGAAATTTCTATACCATAGTATAGATAAAATGTTCGATTTATATGTACTTATATTGCGACTATTTGTTGAAGTTAAAAATTTAGAGAAAAATAATATTAAAATTTCTCAAAAAAAGTTTTTAGCAACTTCAGAAGAATTAAATCCAAAAACAAAATTTATTAACAATAGAATCTTTAAATTATTAGAAGAAAGCGTTTCTTTAAATAATTATTTAGAAGATAAAAAGTTAAATTATTGGACTTTAGATAATGAATATGTTCATGATATCTGTAAAGTTACCAAAGAAAGTGCTATATATAAAAAATATATAAATTCTGAAACAGATTCGTTTCAAGAAGATAAAGAATTTGTAGCTGCTTTGTTTAAAGAAATTATTGCTCCAAATGAAAAATTAGCTGATTATTTTGAGGATAAAAGTATTGGTTGGGTAGATGATATTCCATTTGTAAATACGTGGGTTTTAAAAACAATTAATCAGTTTAAGCCTAGCAAACCTTTTCTTTTAGGGCATTTATATAAAGATGATGACGATAAAAAATTTGTTGTTGATTTGTTTAGAAAAGTAGTATTAAATCATACAGAATTTGAAAAGGAAGTGAACGATAAAACTCCAAACTGGGATGCTGATAGGATTGCCGAAATTGATATGATTTTAATTAAAATGGCAATATGTGAATTTTTAAAATTCCCTTCAATTCCATCTAGAGTAACTATTAACGAGTATATAGAGATTTCGAAAGATTACTCTACAAATAAAAGTAGTTTCTTCATTAATGGTGTTTTAGACAAAATTTTAAAAGATTTTACCGCTACAAAAAGATTGAATAAAATAGGGAGAGGCTTATTATAATTTTATATTTTTACAAAAAACTTAATTAATTATGAAACGAGCATGCTAAAAAGTTTATCATTTAATGAAATGACTGATAGCGAACAGCATGTGACCATTAAAAAAAAAATAATATATACACATGAAAAATTTTAAAATATTATCCGTTTTAATGTTGAGTTTAGCATTTTTTTCTTGTAAAGAAAATGCAACCTCAAAAATTAATACTTCTAATTTAGAAAGTGCTAAAGAAAGAGATGCCGCAATAAATTTAGGATCTGCAATTGTAGAATTTGACAAAACAGAATACGATTTTGGAGAATTAACAGAAGGCGAAATAGCTGAAGGTACTTTTAAAATTACCAACAAAGGAAAAGTAGATTTAATAATTACAAGTGCTAAAGCTACTTGTGGTTGTACGGTGCCAGAATGGCCAAAAGACCCAATAGCACCAGGAGCATCAGCAGATTTAAAATTTACATTTAATTCAAGAGGTAGAGTTGGAAAACAAAGTAAATCTATTACATTACAAACGAATTCTGAAAAAGTTACAGAATTGATTCGAATTAAAGGAACAGTAGTTAAAAAAAGTTAAAAAATTTAAAATAACATAAAATATGTATTCAACACTATTATTACAAACAGACACAAGTTCAATAACTGGTATGCTACCATTTTTACTAATGTTTGTAGTGATCTATTTATTTATGATTAGACCACAAATGAAAAAAGCTAAAAATGAAAAAAAGTTTCAAGCAGAAATTGCAAAAGGGGCTAAAATTGTAACAACAAGTGGTATTCATGGAAAAATCATGGATATTGTAGATAGTGATAATACGGTTATTGTTGAAACAGGTGCAGGAAAAATTAAATTTGAACGTTCAGCAATTTCAATGGAATTAAGTAAAAAGTATTTAGCTCCAGTAGCAAAAAAATAATATTTAACACATAACTATAAAAGTGAGCCTATTGGCTCACTTTTTTTGTATATTTAATATTTATTCTAGATAATGAAAGCAAGCTTGAAAAAATCGGATTTAACACTTCAAAACAATCGTAAAACAAAAGTATTTATTTTCTTTTTAGTACTTACTTCAATTATATGGTTGTTGATTGAATTGTCTAAAACATATACAAGCTCAGCTGAATTTAAGATAATATATAAAAACTTACCGAGTGATAAATTAGTGCAAGTAAAGCCAATATCTACTGTTGAGGTTGCTATAAGGGCACCCGGATTTAGTTTATTAAAACGTAAAATTAAAGCTCAAAAAATTAGTCTAAGTTTAAATAATTTACTTAAAAAAGGAACTTCGTATTATATTTTACCAAATTTACAGCTTTCAAATGTAAATGCGCAATTAACTGGAGATACAGAAATTATACGCATTTTAAAAGACACTATTTTTATTGAAATTGGAACAAATACTACTAAAAAAGTTCCCGTAATTCCAAAAACGGATATTCAGTTTAAGCTAGGATATAATTTTACTGAAAAATTAAAAGTTAATCCAGATTCTATTTTAATTTCTGGACCAAATAAATATATAGACTCAATTGAACATATTGTTACAACTCAACTAAAATTAAATGATATTTACGAAAATATAGATATGGAGTTAAATTTGGTGATTCCAAAAAGCATGAAAAATGTAGTACTTTCAACTAATACGGTTACATTAACAGGAATAATTGATAAATTTACAGAAGGTAGTTTTAAAATACCAGTTACTGTTATTAACCAACCCGAGGGAATAAAAGTAAACCCTTTTCCAAAACAAATTGAAGTTATTTTTCAAGCTGGTCTTTCAAATTTTAATAAAATAAACGAAAATAGTTTTTTAATAGTGTTCGATTATAAACAATATGAAAAAGATACTACAACACATTATTTAACTCCTATAATAAAACAAAAAAGTGAATATATTTCGTCACTAAAAATAAATCCAGCTCATATAGAGTTTTTACTTCAAAAATAAAACAAATGTGCTATAAGGTCATTTCTTAATTTGTCAAATAACAAAAAATGTATTGCAGTTAAATAAACAATAGATAGATGAAAATAATAGGTTTAACCGGTGGTATTGGAAGTGGGAAAACAACTGTTTTAAAAATGTTTAAAGAGCTTGGTTGCGCAACTTATGTAGCAGATATTGAAGCTAAAAAATTAATGAATTCCAATAAAGAGTTAGTTAATCAGATAAAGCAATTATTTGGAGATGAGGCTTATATAGAGAACAAGTTAAATACTGTGTACATTGCAGAAATTGTTTTTAATGATAAAGTAAAACTAACAGCTTTAAACGCTCTTGTACATCCCGTAGTTCGAGATGATTTTAAAAATTTTGTAAACAAGTCAACTTCAAAAATAATAATTTATGAAGCCGCTATATTATTTGAAAGTGGTAGCGATACATTATGTGATTTTATAATTACGGTTGCAACTGATATTGATGAAAGAATTGAAAGAATTATAAAAAGAGATGGTGTAACAAAAGAACAAATTTTAGAAAGAATGCAGCACCAACTTAATGATGAGACAAAAGTGAAAAAGTCTGATTTTGTAATTAATAATTCCGATATTTTTAATACCAAAGAACAAGTTTCAACAATTTATAAAATTTTAATGAAGCTTTGCTAAAAATGAGAATTTTCTTAATAAAGTGTTAAAAAATTAATATTGTTGTTAACTAAAGTTAAATAAGAGCGTTATTTGTGTTAAATGTTTAATTTTGAATAATGAGAAAAAGGGTATTTTTACTTATCATAGTTTTAATGAGTATTGCATTGATAGGAATAATATCAGTTCAAGTATTTTGGATTAAAAATACCATTCAAATTACTGAAGAACAATTTACCTCAAATGTAAAGTTTGCCTTAGCAAAAGTTTCTGAAGATATTAAAGATCATGAGTTTAATGAGTTTTATATTGATATTACAGAACGGTTTAAAGATGAAGGCAGAAAATTAAAATATTCAGATGTAAGAAATTATATCTACGAAAAATTAGATACAGTAAATAATGAACGTTTTACATTTTCTCAAAGTATTATTGAAGAAAATTATAAAGTTCCATCAGAGTTCTTTGAAAATGATTCTATAGATTTTAAAGAAATTTTTAGTAAAGAGGAGATTGTAATTGTAAAAGAACAAACTTTTGACAATCAGGGTAACGGAATTAATCCTCCAGAAGAGCGTTATGTTAAAATTGGAAGATTCGATGGTGCAGAAAAGTCGCAATTAGAACGTGTTTTTGATGTTTCAAGAAGCAAGTTACCAGTGCATAAGAGAGTTAGTAATAGAGAAATTACATACCGTTTAGATCGAGAACTTAAAAGTAAAGGAATAGATACCGATTTTAAATATGGTATTTACAGTAACGGATTAGCAACACAAGTAAAATCAGGTTATTTTAGAAAAGAAATTGGGAAAAGCTATATGGTCCCAATGTTTGCAGATAGCGAGGGGAATAGCGATTTTCAATTATTTGTAACATTTCCAGAGAAAAAGGATTTTATTTTATCATCTATATCTAAAATTTTGCTGTTGTCAGCATTTTTTATTCTTATTATAATTTTAGCTTTTGTTACTGCCTTATATCAATTAATTAAGCAAAAACAAATTTCTGAAATTAAAACAGATTTTATTAATAATATGACACACGAGTTTAAAACACCTATCGCAACTATAAATTTGGCGTTAGACGCAATTAAAAACCCGAAAATTATTAACGATGAGGATAAAGTGAAGCGTTATGTTAAAATGATTCGTGATGAAAATAAAAGAATGCACGCGCAAGTAGAAAATGTGTTAAGAATATCTAAATTAGAAAAAAATCAATTAGATGTTAGTAAGGAAGCTGTTGATATGCACGACATAATTGATGAGGCAATTACTCATGTAGAATTATTAATTAGAGATAAAGGAGGTTACGTAAAATCAGATTTAAAAGCTCATTTAACCGAAGTTTTAGGGAATCAATTTCATTTAACCAGTATAATTGTTAATATGTTTGATAATGCAATAAAATATTCTGAGAATGCTCCAAAAATTGATATTTCAACAGAAAATACTGCAAAAAACATAATTATTAAAATTAAAGATCAAGGTATTGGAATGAACAAAAATGTTCAAAAACATATCTTTAAAAAGTTTTATAGAGAAGAAACAGGAAATATTCACAATGTTAAAGGTCACGGATTAGGACTTTCATATGTGAAAAAAATAGTCGAAATTCATCAAGGTCAAATTTTTGTTGAAAGTGAGAAAGGAGTTGGAAGCACTTTTACAGTTAAATTACCTTTGATATAAATTAAAAAAACATGGAAAATAACAAAATTTTATTAGTAGAAGACGATCCAAATTTTGGAACAGTTTTAAAAGATTATTTATCGTTAAATGATTACAATGTAACCCTTGCTAAAGATGGTTTAGAAGGTTTAATTATGTTTAAAAACGACGATTATGATTTATGTATTTTAGATGTAATGATGCCAAGAAAAGATGGATTTTCACTTGCAAAAGATATTAGATCAACAAATTCTGAAGTTCCAATCATATTTTTAACAGCTAAAACTATGAAAGAAGATGTTTTAAAAGGATATCAAGCAGGGGCAGATGATTATTTAAATAAACCATTCGATTCTGAAGTTTTATTATACAAAATTAAAGCAATAATGCAACGTAAAGAAACGGAGCAAAATATTGAAGAAGAGACTTTTGAATTTAAAATTGGTAAGTTCGAGTTTAATTCAAAATTACGTCATTTATCTTTTGATGGAGGTGAGTCTCAAAAATTATCTCCAAAAGAAAGTAAATTGTTAAAAATGTTGGCCGTACACAAAAACGATTTAATGCCAAGAGAATTAGCATTGACTAAAATTTGGAGAGACGATAATTACTTTACATCTAGAAGTATGGATGTTTATATTGCTAAATTGCGTAAATATTTAAAAGGAGATGAAAATGTAGAGATTTTAAATATTCACGGAGAAGGATTTAGATTAATTGATAAATCATAATTTAAATTTGAGGCTGTATAAATTTTTGTTGGTCACAGAGAAAAAGCGAAGTGATTTTATTTAGACAATCTCTAAACTCTATATTTGCACACAATTACTTATAATTATTAGGTTACATGGCGGATTTGATAAAAATTTATGAGGAAAACCCAAACGAACGTGAAATTGAGAAAGTTGTTGACGTTTTAAAAAAAGGTGGGTTAATTATTTATCCAACTGATACTGTTTATGGTTTAGGTTGCGATATTACCAATATGAAAGCTATGGAAAAAGTAGCTAAAATTAAAGGGTTAAAATTAGCCAAGGCGAATTTTTCATTTATATGTTATGATTTAAGTAATCTTTCAGATTATGTAAAGCAAATTGATACACAAACCTATAAAATTTTAAAGAAATATTTACCAGGTCCATATACATTTGTGCTGCCAAGTAATACAAATTTACCAAAAGCTTTTAAAAATAAAAAAACAGTTGGTATTCGTATTCCTGATAATAATATTATTAGAGAATTGGTTAAAAAATTGGGAAACCCCATAGTTTCAACTTCTATTTACGATGAAGATGATTTATTAGAATATACTACAGATCCAGAATTAATTTATGAAAAATGGGGAGACTTGGTAGATATTGTAATTGATGGTGGTTTTGGCGATAATCATGCATCAACTGTTATTGATTTATCAAATGATGAAATTGAAATTATAAGAGAAGGTAAAGGAAGTATTGAAGATTTTATGTAGTTTTATTAAATTAAATTGTCACTCCTACGTGGGTAGGAATCTATCTATTCCCAAAATAAAATGGATACTTGTTTACTAAGATATAATAGATTCAGAACTGAAGTTTAGAATCAATTTCATAATATTTTTTCTTTCCTAAAATAAAATGTTGCCAAACAATACTTTTTGTACTAAAATAATCAGCTCTTTTTTTATGATTTCCTCTTTTTTTAATCATTTTAGAAAGCTGAAAATAAAAACTTAGATGCGCTTTTAAAATTGCAAGTGTATGCATTGGTTTCAAATCTATTAAAAATTTTACACCAGCAACTCCATCAAGTACTAATCGCAAAAATACAATGCCAAATACCTGTTTTTTTGGTAAATTTTTAATCAATGTAAACAAACTGTTTCTAAAATTTAAAAAAGATTTCCTCGGGCTTTCTTCTTTTAAAGTAGCACCTCCAACATGATACACAGTTGAAGCTCCAATATATTTTATGCTATAATTTAAATTTTTGGCTCTCCAACACAAATCAATTTCTTCTTGATGAGCAAAATAGTCTTCATCAAAACCATTTAATTGGTTAAAAACAGAAGCTTTAATAAAAAAACAAGCTCCGGAAGCCCAAAATATTTCGCTGGTATCATTAAACTGATTATTGTCTTTTTCTAATTCCGAAAAAATACGCCCTCTACAAAATGGATATCCATATTTGTCAACAAAACCGCCTGCTGCACCAGCATATTCAAACAATTCTTTGTTTTTAAAATCTAAAATTTTTGGTTGAATAATAGCAGTATTAGGTTCAGCTTTAAAAGTTGAAATGATGTTATCTAGCCAATTATTTGTAACTTCAATATCAGAATTTACCAATCCATAAATATCGGCATCAATATGCTTTAAAGCATCGTTATAACCTTTAGCATAACCACCATTTTTTTTGTTTTCAACTATTTTAACTGTTGGAAATGTTTTTTGAACAAAAGCGATAGAATCATCAGTTGAAGCATTATCTGCAATGTAAATTGTAACATTATTTATGTTACTAAAATTAACAATAGATGGCATAAATTTTTCCAACAATTGTTTTCCGTTCCAGTTTAATATTACTATAGCTATTTTCACAAATGCAAACTTACTATAAACTTGGCAATATTATTATTTAGAGTATTAAAAGTTTATTAAATAAATAGAGGAAAATAAAAAAACTCCTAACCAAATTTAGAATAAATTGGAATGTCTTTCAAAAAAACATATCGTTCATTTTCAAATTCCATTTTACAGTAAAAATGCTCTAAACCATTAGTCGTAATTAAATAATTTGCATTTAATTTTAGGTTATAACGTGCAATTTGGTCAAAAGTTTCTTGTGTTATTTTTATTGAAGGCGCTTTACATTCAACAATAATATCTGGATTTCCTTCAGCATTAAAAATTAAAATATCGGTACGTTTTGTTAATTTATTGATGGTTAGTTTTTTTTCAACTGCAATTAAAGAAATAGGATATTTTTTTTCTTCAATTAAAAACCAAACAAAATGTTGACGTACCCATTCCTCTGGAGTTAAAACGATATATTTTTTTCTGATGATATCAAAAATAAAAAGCTTATTTTCACTACTTTTGATTCTGAATTTATATGTTGGTAAATTCAATTGTTGCATACCGCAAAAATGCTAATTTTTTTTATATAAATGAGTGACGTTACAAAAATAGTTTCTGAAATTAAAAATGGAAATATAAAACCTATTTATTTTTTAATGGGTGAAGAGCCCTATTATATTGATAAAATTTCAGAATATATTGAAAATAATATCCTTGCTGAAGAAGAAAAAGGTTTTAATCAGATGGTGTTGTACGGTAGAGATGTTACTATTGAAGATATTATAGATAACGCCAAACGATTCCCTATGATGTCTGAAAGACAGGTTGTTATAGTGAAAGAAGCTCAAGATTTATCTAAAACAATTGAGAAATTAGTTTCGTATGCCAAGCAACCACAACTCTCAACTGTGTTGGTTATTTGTTATAAATACAAAAAAATAGACAAACGTAAAGCGCTCTATAAAGAAATTAATAAAGTAGGCTTGGTGTATGAAAGTAAAAAATTATACGAGAATCACGTAGCTGATTGGATTCGTAGAGTATTAGCCGGTAAAAAGTATAAGATTGATACCAAAGCAACATTAATGCTTATAGAATTTTTAGGTACAGATTTAAGTAAAATTAATAATGAATTGGTTAAATTAATGTTGGTTTTACCAAAAGAAGCTACCATTACTCCAGAGGCGATTGAAGAAAATATTGGAATTAGTAAAGATTATAATAATTTTGAATTAAGAAAAGCTGTTGGAGAACGAAATGTATTAAAATCTAATAGAATTATCAATCATTTTGCTCAAAATCAGAAAGCGAACCCTATGATTATGACTATTTCTTTATTGAATAGTTTTTTTACACAATTACTTATTTATCATAGTTTAAAAGACAGGTCTAAAAATAGTGTTGCAAAGGCATTAGGAGTAAATCCTTTTTTTGTTTCAGATTATACAGTAGCAGCAAAAAACTATCCAATGCGAAAAGTATCTCAAGTAATCGGGCTTTTGCGTGATGCTGATGTTAAAAGTAAAGGTGTGGGCGCAAATGCTTTACCTGCAGGAGATATTTTAAAAGAACTTTTATTCAAAATAATTCATTAAATTACTAAATATATATTATTTAATAGTTAAGATTATGAATCCAATTTTAAGAAATGTACTTGCTATTGTAGCAGGAATTATTTTAGGAAGTATTGTAAATATGGCAATAATAATGCTTAGTAGCTCAGTTATTCCACCTCCAGAAGGAGTTAATCCTAGCGATATGGAAAGTCTAAAAGCCTCCATGCATTTATTTGAACCTAAACATTTTTTAATGCCTTTTTTGGCACATGCATTTGGAACATTAGTAGGAGCTTTTGTTGCGGGTTTAATTGCAATAAATCATCGTTTGAAGATATCTTTAGCAATAGGACTCTTTTTTATGTTAGGAGGGATTACAAATATTTTATTATTACCCTCTCCATTATGGTTTACTATAACTGATTTGGCATTGGCTTATATCCCTATGGCATGGTTGGGATATAAACTACAGAAAAGCTTTTTTAATAATTAAATTACTTATCAACAATAATCCTGTTTTCTCTATTGGCAATTTCCCAAGTAGTATAAAAAATTAACTGTGTTCTTTTTTGTAAAAGTTCATAATTAATTTTATCCGGTGTATCTGAGGGCTGATGATAATCTTGGTGGGTTCCATTAAAATAAAAAATTATAGGGATATTATTTTTAGCAAAATTGTAGTGATCAGATCTGTAATAAAATCGATTTGGATCTTCATCATCATTATATGTATAGTCTAAATTAATATTGGTAAACTTTGCGTTTATATCTTCTGAGATTTGGTGTAACTCGGTACTTAATTTATCTGAACCAATTAAATACACATAATTTGGGTTTCCTTCGTGGGCATCATCCACACGACCAATCATATCAATATTTAAATTTGTAATAGTATTTTTAAGAGGAAAAATAGGATTATTAACATAGTATTTAGAACCTAAAAGTCCTTTTTCTTCGCCAGTAACGTGTAAAAATAAGATTGAACGTTTTGGTCCATTTTCAGATTCCTTTGCCTTTTGAAACGCTTCTGCAATTTTTAAAATAGCAACTGTACCAGATCCATTATCGTCTGCACCGTTATAAATTTCCCCATATCTAACTCCTAAATGATCTAAATGGGCAGATATTACAATAATTTCTTCAGGTTTTTCAGAACCTTCAATAAAAGCTAAAACATTTTCAGAAGGATTTAAATTTGGTCTTAAATGTTCAGTTGGAATTATTTGGTAGTAATTATCATCTTCAAAAGGAGAATTAATATTACTATTGATATAGAAGTTTTTTAAATATTCAGCAGCTCTTGTATGACCAAGTTCACCGGTATTTCTACCTTCAAATTCATCTGAAGCAATATTAAAGAGGTGTGTTCTTAAATCTTCAACAGTAATAGTATTTGCATATTTGGTTGCAGTAACTCCTGTAATTTCATTAATTTCTGAAATATGATTGTTACTTCCACAGCTAATTATGAATGCTGAAGCAATTAAAAAAAGTATTCTTTTCATTTATATATTTTTGAAGACTTTCAAATATATAAAAATATTAATGTTTAATAAGAATTTGAAATTGAAAACTGTTTTAAAGCTTTGTTAAAGCTAATCAAATTAGAATCAAAGAGTAGTTCAAGTTCATTATTTTCAATAAGTATATCAGTTTTGCCACTTATAAATTTAGTTGAAGACATCAGCCATAACTCATCTGCTAATTGTAATGCTAAATTAGCTTCATGCGTTGAAACAATAATTGTTTTATTAAATTCTGATGCTAAATTTTTCAATAAAGAAAACGTATTAACCGTATGATGTAAATCTAAATGCGCTGTTGGTTCATCTAAAACAATAATTGGCGTATCTTGTGTTAAGGCTCTTGCAATTAGTATTTTTTGTAATTGTCCGTCACTTAATTCATAGCATTTAGAGTTCATTAAATGGGCAGTATTTGTTTTTTTGAAAGCCATTTGAATTATTTCCATATCCTTATTAGTAAGGTATCCAATCCAATTTGTAAAAGGCTGCCTGCCTAATGCAACTAATTCAAAAACAGTTAAACTACTATCTGGTAAACGTTCGGTGAGTACTAAACTCATTATTTTAGATAATTCTAAATTAGATAAATCATTTAAATTTTTATCATCAATAAAAATAGCACCACTTAAAGCAGGTTGAACTTTAGTTAAAGTTCTAAGTAATGTAGATTTTCCAATTCCGTTTTTCCCAAGTAAACAAACCAAATTACCAGCTTCTAAGTTAATAGATAAATCTGATGCAATAACAGAAACCTGTTTTTTTGAAGTATACCCAATACTTAAATTCAGTGTCTTTATTATATGTTCTTTCGATTGTTTCATTAATAATAAACTTTTCTTTTTCTAACTAACAACCAGATAATTATTGGAGCTCCAAATAACGATGTAATTGCATTTATTGGTAATGTGTATTCGCTTGTTGGTAATTGTGCAATACTATCGCAAATTAGCATAATTATAGCACCACTTATTGCAACTGCAGGAATTAATGTTTTATGATTTGAAGTGCTGAACAGCAGTTTTGTTAAATGTGGTACAGCTAAACCTATAAAAGCAATAGGGCCAGAAAATGCAGTAATAACACCAGTTAGTAAGCTAGTTGCAATTAACACTAAGTTGCGTGTTTTTTTTACGTTAACACCTAAACTTTTTGCATAATTTTCACCTAAAAGTAGGGTATTTAGAGGCTTTATTATAAAAATCACAAAAGAGATTCCTATTAAAAAAGCAACACATAAAACTATTATTTCTTTCCAACTGAGATTACCAAGGCTTCCAAAACTCCAAAACATATATTGTTGTAGTTGGGTTGCACTACCAAAGTAGGCTAAAATACTTATTACGGCTGAAGTTAAACTTCCAAACATCAATCCAATTATTAAAATAGACATGGTGTTTTTAACTTTTTGTGCAGCAACCATTACAGCAGAAAGTACTAAAAATGCTCCTAAACTTGCAGCAATTGCCAAACCAAAATTTGTAAATGCATAACTGGAAATGTTTGCTCCTAAAAAGGATGCTCCCAAAATTAAAATAGCAACTCCTAAACTTGCTCCAGAACTTATTCCCAAAACAAAAGGGCCAGCTAGTGGATTTCTAAACAAAGTTTGCATTAATAAACCACTTATAGATAAGCCAGAGCCTACTATTATTGCAGTAATTGCTTTTGGTAAACGGACACTTAAAATAATTGAACCCCAAGAATCTTTTTCAAGTTCACCATTGGTTAATGCTAAAAACACTTGTTTTAACGGAATGTAAACAGACCCTAAACTTAGGTTAACTATAAATATAAAAACTAATGTAATTATTAG
Organism: uncultured Flavobacteriaceae bacterium; assembly: GCA_965367745.1. GTDB lineage: Bacteria > Bacteroidota > Bacteroidia > Flavobacteriales > Flavobacteriaceae > Lutibacter. The sequence goes on from CBDUKG010000021.1 coordinate 19,962, forward strand.
AATTATAAATGTTTTTTTGTATGATTTTGTTGGATTAATCAAAAATGATTGTTTAAAAAATGTACTAATTGTTGTATGGCTTTTCCTCTGTGACTAATTGTTCCTTTTTCTTTTAAATCCATCTCGGCGAAAGATTTGTTATAACCTTTTGGCATAAATATAGGATCGTAACCAAAGCCACCAATTCCTTTTTTAGCGGTTAAAATTTGTCCTTTACAAATTCCGTCAAATATAAATTGTTTTTTGTTAATATTTAAAGCAATTACAGTTTTAAATTGAGCGCTTCTATTTAAGTTATCACCAAGTTCGGTTAACAATTTATTCATATTATTTTCTGAATTGTTTTCTATACCCGCATAACGCGCAGAATAAACTCCGGGTTCATTATTTAAAGCTTCAACTTCTAAACCAGTGTCATCTGCAAAACAATTTAAACCAAATTTTTCAGTAACATAATTTGCTTTTAAAATAGCGTTTCCTTCTAAAGTAGCCGCAGTTTCTGGAATTTCATCAAAACAATTTATATCCGCCAAACTTACAATTTCAAAATTGGTAAGCATTGCTTGAACTTCTTTTAATTTATTCTGATTGTTTGTTGCAAAAACAAGTTTTAATTTATTCATGATGATAAGGTTCGTTTTTTAAAATAGTAAATGCTCTGTAAATTTGCTCAACAATAAATAACCGAATCATTTGGTGAGAAAACGTCATTTTAGATAAAGAAATTTTCCCTTGAGATTTTTTATAAACAGCTTCAGAAAAACCATAAGGACCTCCAATTACTAAGACTAGTTGTTTAATTCCAGCATTCATTTTTTTCTGAAGAAATTGAGAGAAAGCAACGGATCTTAATTCCTTTCCTTTTTCATCTAACAAAATTAAAATATCAGTTGCGTTTAATCTCTTTAAAATTAAATCACCTTCTTTTTCCTTTTGTTGGGCTTCACTTAAATTTTTTACATTTTTTAAGTCAGGAATAATTTCAATATTAAAGTTAATATAATGTTTAAGCCTATTTTGGTAGGTTTCAATTAACGTTTGTAAATTTTTATCATCGGTTTTTCCGATTGCCAATAGTTTAATTTTCATTAAAAACAATGTTCTAATTGGTTATAATATTTTTTTTTAAATCGTCCAATTCCAAAAGGACTTTCCGAAACGTAAGATTTTTTAAAATCTGATTTAATTTTTGTCCAATCTTTATTTTTTAGTAGATATTTTAAATTTGAATCACTAAAATGACTCCCACATAAAAAATATTCTCCATCTGGTTTTAAAACCAAGTAACGATAATTTCTATAAATTTGAAAAAATATATTTTTAAAAAAGCCTCTATCTTTTATCCAACCTAAATCAGGATAATGTTCAATTGAGCCATAATCAAAATTATAAACATAAAATGTAGCTGTGTTAAATTTTTTATCAATTTTAGAACTACATTTTTGTTGTTTAGAAATCCATTTTTTTCGACTTTTATCAAAAGTTTCCAAGGTAAATTCATGATGCTTTATATCATTATGTTTTTGAATATGAACATCATAACTTTTTTTTCTTATTTCAAAATTATATAAAGAATCTCTATAATTTACTAATAAAACAGCATCATCATCAATGTGTTTTTTACTTTTCTGTATCAGTGCTTTTTTTATTTGTTCGTATTCAATTGGACTTAATTTTCCGAATTTGAAATTATATAAAACTTTATTCACTTCAACAGAATCTGTTTTATAAGTTAAACACTTTAAAACATATATTTTACATTTTTTTTGAAATTCTATAGAATCAATTTCAACAATATTTTCATCTAAATAAAATCTGTCTTGTGCATAAATAGTGTTAGAACTAAAAAGAATTAAAGCTAAAAATGCAATAATATTTCTTATCATATTTGACAACTTTTCGTCAAAAATACTATATTTTCGTACTATTAAAAATTTTTATAAATGATATCACAAAAACAATTTGAAAAAGAACTTGATATAATTATTTCAAATGCTATTAGAGAAGATGTAGGCGATGGAGACCATAGCTCATTGGCATGCATTCCAAAAGACGCAACTGGGAAAGCAAAATTATTGGTTAAAGAAGACGGAATAATTGCTGGCGTTGAAATGGCAAAGCGCATATTTAAGTATGTAGATGCTGATTTAAAAGTAGAAACCTTAATAAACGACGGAGCAAAAGTACAGTATGGAGACATTGTTTTTTATGTTGAAGGAAGTTCGCAATCTATTTTAAAATCTGAGCGTTTGGTGCTAAATGTAATGCAACGTATGAGTGCAATTGCAAAGAAAACCAACGAATTTGTTAAGCTATTAGAAGGGACAAAAACCAAGGTGTTAGATACACGAAAAACAACCCCTGGAATTAGAGCTATTGAAAAATGGGCTGTTAAAATTGGTGGCGGAGAAAATCATAGATTTGCATTGTATGATATGATTATGCTAAAAGACAATCATATTGATTTTTGTGGTGGTGTTACAAAAGCCATCAAAAAAACGCAACAATATTTGAAAGATAATAACTTAGATTTAAAAATTATTGTAGAATCTAGAAGTTTAGAAGAAATTAAAGAAATATTGGCCGTTGGTGGTGTTTATCGTATTTTAATCGATAACTTTAATTATGAAGATACCAAAAAGGCGGTTGAATTAATTGGAAATCAATGTCAAACAGAATCTTCAGGAGGAATTAATTTAGAGACAGCTAGAAAGTATGCCGAATGTGGTGTAGATTGTATTTCATCAGGAGCTTTAACGCATTCTGTACATAATATGGATTTAAGTTTAAAGGCGGTCGAGTAAGATTTGAGCTTTTAAATCTCATCAAAAAACAATGACAAAAAAAATAGAAGAAAGCCTCGAAAAAATACCAATTTTAAATTGGTTAGTTAAACTTGGTAAAAAGATTAAGATACCAGGACTGCTAGGGATGTCTTTATATGATGTTATTGAAATGTATGTTATCGGAATTGTGAAAGGAGCGTTAACGTCAAGAGCAGGAGGAATCGCTTTTAGTTTTTTTATGGCATTGTTCCCTTTTATTTTATTTATACTTACGTTAATTCCGTACGTTCCAATTGAAGGATTTCAAGAAGATTTTTTAATAATGATTGAGCAATTATTACCTCCAAACACGGCAGAAACAGTGCACGATGTTATTGAAGATATTGCCAATACCCGTTATAGTGGTTTGCTTTCATTTGGATTTATTGCTTCTATTTTTTTAATGACAAATGGGGTAAATGCAATTCTAGGTGGTTTTGAATATTCGTATCACGTAACCGAAATGCGCAGTATTATTCGTCAATATTTTATTTCAATGATAATGTCAATTATGTTATCATTAATTCTAGTTGTAACAGTAGCAATAACTTTATATTTTGAAATTGGAATCAATGATTTAAAAGCAAAGGGTTGGTTAGAAGATGATGTTTTTTGGATAGAAAAAGGACAGTTTTTATTTTTTGTATTGCTTATATTTATTTCTGTTTCACTATTGTATAAATACGGCACAAAAGAGGTTAAATATTTTTCATTTTTCACACCAGGCTCAATACTAACAACATTGTTAACGATATTGATGTTTAGATTATTTTCAATTTATGTACTAAAATTCGCAACATATAATCAATTGTACGGTTCCATAGGAACATTACTCGTTTTAATGCTTTTTGTTTGGTTAAATTCCATAATTTTATTGTTAGGTTTTGAGTTAAATGCAAGTATCAGTCGTTTAAGAAAATATCATATAAAAGAATAAGCACATGAAGATTATAGCAATGATTCCTGCACGTTTTGAAGCTAGTCGTTTTCCTGGAAAGTTAATGAAAGATTTAGCAGGAAAATCGGTTATTTTAAGAACTTATGAAGCTACAAAACAATCAAATTTGTTTGATGCAGTTTATGTAGTTACTGATAGTGATATTATTTTTAATGAAATTACTTCAAACGGCGGAAAAGCAATAAAAAGTAAAAAAGAACACGAATCTGGAAGCGATAGAATAGCTGAAGCTGTTGAAAATTTAGATGTTGATATTGTTGTAAACGTGCAAGGAGACGAACCTTTTACACAAACGGCACCGCTTAAAAATTTATTAGAAGTATTTAAAGGGGATACTCAAAAGAAAGTAGCTATTGCTTCTTTAAAAATAAAAATGGACGATTTGGAAGAAATTAACAATCCAAATAATGTAAAAGTAGTTTGCGATGAAAACGATTTTGCAATGTATTTCTCGCGTTCCCCAATTCCATTTGCAAGAGAAATTTCAAAAGCAGCATATTATAAACATATTGGCATTTATGCTTTTAGAAAAGAAGCTTTGTTGAAATTTACTAAATTACCTATCAATAAGTTAGAAGCCACAGAGAAATTGGAGAATCTTCGTTTTTTAGCAAATGGGATGACTGTTAAAATGGTTGAAACAAATCAACTTGCTATTGGTATTGATACTCCAGAAGATTTAGAAAAGGCCAATAAAATTTTTAAAAACAACTAAAAATGGAATTTTCACCTGAAAGTATAATTAGTATCCTTATCGGAATCGGATTAGCCGCATCGGTAGGTTTTAGAATTTTTGTGCCATTATTTGCACTTAGTTTAGCTTCATTTTATAATGTTATTCCATTAAATGAAAGTTGGGAATGGGTTGGAAGCTCAACAGCAATTATTATTTTAGGAATTGCGACCATAGTAGAAATTTTAGCCTATTTTATTCCGTGGTTAGATAATTTATTAGACACTATTGCAGTCCCACTTGCCGCAGTAGCAGGAACTGCCGTAATGGTAGCAACAGTTAGTGATTTAGATCCAACAATCACATGGGCACTTGCAATTATTGCTGGTGGAGGTACGGCTACAGCTATAAAAGGTTCAACAAGTTCGGCACGGTTAGCATCTACTGCAACCACTGCTGGAATTGCAAATCCTGTTATTTCAACTGTAGAAACAGGAACCTCTATTGTAATGTCTGTTTTAGCCATTTTTATTCCAATTTTAGCAATAATTTTTGTGGTGTTTATAGGTTGGATGTTATTCAAAGTTTTTAAATTATTTAAACCATCAAAATCAAAAAAATGAGTTATACCAATAGACAACCAAAAGATTTTATGAAGTCTTTACAAATTATACATGTTGCTTTATTAGTTGGTGTATTGCTATTTGCAGCCTACGTAGCCTTTAATGCAAAAGATGTATTGTTTTTTTCTTATGAAGACGACAAACCTTTTCTCTTTTTAGCAATTATTATTGCTTTTGCGGGGAATTTAGCAAGTAAGTTTTTATATAAAAAACTGCTTAATCAAATTTCCGAAAAAGCAGATTTAAGTGAAAAAGCCATTAAATTTAGTACGGCTCATATTTTTAGAATGGCAATGTTAGAGTTTCCAGCTTTTATGTGTGTGTTTTTCGCAATGCAATCTAACAATAGCTTTTATTTTGTTTTAGTCGGGATTTTAGTTTTAATGATGTTAGCAATATTTCCAACTAAATATAAATTTGAAAACGATGTACCTTTAACAAGTAAAGAAAAATCAATGTTAGAAAAGCTTTAAATAGTTTTAGAATTTTCAGATATTTGCAAACTAATTTTTAAAAATGGCACAAAAACCAAGCATACCAAAAGGGACACGTGATTTTTCACCTACCGAAGTAGCGCAAAGAAACTATATTTTTTCAACTATAAAAGAAGTTTTTGAAGTATATGGATTTCAACCTATTGAAACTCCTTCATTTGAAAATTCTTCAACTTTGATGGGTAAATATGGAGATGAAGGAGACCGCTTGATTTTTAAAATTCTTAATTCTGGAGATTATTTAAAAAAAGTTGATGCTAATTTATTGACTTCAAAAGATAGTTTAAAAATAACTTCAAAAATTTCAGAAAAAGCATTGCGTTACGACTTAACAGTGCCTTTTGCACGTTATGTAGTGCAGCACCAAAACGAAATTGAATTCCCTTTTAAACGCTACCAAATGCAACCAGTTTGGCGTGCAGATAGACCTCAAAAAGGTCGTTTTAGAGAGTTTTACCAATGTGATGCAGATGTTGTTGGAAGCAAAGGTTTATGGCAAGAAGTAGAGTTTGTGCAATTATATGATGCTGTTTTTAGTAAGTTAAAGTTAGTTGGTACGACAATTAAACTCAATAACCGAAAAATTTTAGCGGGTATTGCTGAAATTATTGGCGCAAAAGATAAATTAATAGACTTTACAGTTGCACTTGATAAATTAGATAAAATTGGAGCAGCAGGTGTTACCAAAGAAATGTTAAGTAAAGGCATTTCTGAAGAAGCCATACAAAAAGTGCAACCATTATTTAATTTTACGGGAAGTAATCAAGATAAATTAAATCAGTTACAAGAATTATTAGCTGAATCTGAAGAAGGATTGCAAGGTGTAAAAGAATTACGTTTTGTTGTTGACAATATTGAAATATTAGGATTAGAATCTGCAAATTTAGAGTTAGATGTAACTTTAGCGCGTGGATTAAACTATTATACAGGTGCCATTTACGAAGTTTCTGCACCAGAAGGTGTTGCAATGGGGTCTATTGGAGGTGGAGGAAGATATGATGATTTAACGGGGATTTTTGGTTTAAAAGATGTAAGTGGTGTTGGAATTTCATTTGGATTGGATAGAATCTATCTAGTATTGGAAGAGCTAAATTTATTCGATGTAGTGGAGTTACCAAAGCCAAAAGTGTTGTTTATCAATTTTGGAGAAAAGGAAGCAGCTTATTGTATGAAAGCCTTGGCCGAATTAAGAAAAAATAATATAAAATCTGAATTGTATCCAGATGCTGCTAAAATGAAAAAGCAGCTAAATTATGCGAATAGAAGAGAAATTCCGTTTGTAGTTTTAGTAGGTTCAACTGAAATAGAAAATAAAAATTATACATTAAAAAATATGCAAACTGGTGATCAGCAAGTATGTAATTTAAAAGAATTACTTGAAATCGCACTATAATTTTAAAAACTAAATTGTAAATTTGCAAGCTAAATATTAGATAATGTTTGAAGGTAAAGACATAATGATAAATAAAATAGATGAAATAGGAGATGACCACGTTGGTTCTTCTGCTAAAACACCACTAAGAGCTGATGCTTTTGATATTTCAGATGATGAAAAAAGAAAAAGAATTGAAGCAAGTGTTAGAGATATTTTAGATACTTTAGGAATGGACTTAGAGGACGATAGTATTAAAGGTACACCTCGAAGAGTTGCTAAAGCATATGTAAATGAAATATTTTCAGGATTAAATCCTGCAAACAAACCAAAACTATCCACATTCGATAATAATTACAAATATGGTGAAATGCTTGTAGAAAAAAATATTACAGTGTATTCTACTTGCGAGCATCATTTATTGCCAATTGTTGGTAGAGCACACGTTGCGTATATTTCTAAAGGAAATGTAATTGGTTTGTCTAAAATGAATAGAATTGTTGATTATTACGCGAAAAGACCGCAAGTGCAAGAACGTTTAACAATGCAAGTTGTACAGGCATTACAAATAGCCTTGGGAACTGATGATGTAGCTTGTGTAATTGACGCTAAACATTTATGTGTAAATTCTCGTGGAGTCCGTGATATTGTAAGTAGTACAGTAACATCAGAGTTTGGAGGTAAATTCAAAGAAAAGGACACAAAAAGAGAGTTTCTGGACTATATTAAATTGGATACAGATTTTAAAAATGTAGAGGTATAGTTAATTGTCTTTTAATGGCGTTTATTTAAATGACGTGTTGATTTTATTTTTAGAACCAGATTAGACTCATATATCAAAATTATAAAATAAAAAGCAATCTCATTCTTTGGAATGAGATTGCTTTTTATTGCTTTTAAGATTGTTAAATTACTCTTTTTCAACGAGCTTTTTAGATAGTGTAAAACCTACGAATAGACCAATTCCGGCCATTAAAAAGATAGAGCCTGCATATGCAACACCATCTTCAATTAATGTGTAGGCTTCTAAAATCGAACCGATAAAAATTCCAGCTCCAATTCCCATTAATAAAACTGCTAAGTTTAAGATTAACACTTTCCATAATGGAACTGTTGATCTTTTTTGTGCAGCCTTTGCACTAAAAAAGATACTGGCATCTGCACCTTTTTCAATTAGAGCTAAGCGCTCTTTGTTTCTTGTTGAATAATGTAAATAAAAGATTCCGAAGATAATTACAAATAACGAAATGAATACTAATTCTGGCATATTATAAATTTTAAGTTGTTAATGTGTTTCATTTGGTATGACGATAATTTTATTGTAGTGGTTACAAGAAATATATTTTTATTTTATTTACTGTAAATTGTAACCAGAGCAAATAAAAAGTAGTCATACTCTAAAATGAATAATAAACCAGACGAGTATTATATAACTCAAACGTTAAACGGGAACGTAAATGCATATGCTTTTTTAGTTGAAAAGTATAAGCATATGGTTTTTACTTTAAGTATTAGAATTGTTAAAAATAGGGAAGAAGCTGAAGAAATTTCACAAGATGTTTTTGTAAAAGCGTACACAAATCTAAAAAGCTTTAAAGGTGATTCGAAATTTTCAACATGGATTTATAAAATTGGGTATTATGCTAGTTTAGATGCTATTAAAAGAAATAAAAGGCAAATTAATTCTGAAAATATTGATGAAGTTTATGAAGCGGATTTTGGAGTTTTACAAAATGCACTTTCATATTTAGAAGAAAAAGAAAGAAAAAGCATTATTAAAAAATCACTTTTAAAATTAAATGAAGACGAACAGGTAATTTTAACATTGTATTATTTTGAAGAAATGCCTTTAAAAGAAATTTCAGAAGTTGTAAATTTATCGGTAGACAATATTAAAGTGAAGTTATTTAGAGCTCGTAAAAAGTTAGCAACAATTTTAGAACATGTGATAGAACCAAATACAATTAATTTAAAATGAAGCAAGATAAAAACATAGACGATTTTTCAAAATATCTTTTAAAAGATGTTGGATTGGAAACGCCTTCTGCCAATTTTGTTACCAATGTACTTAATACCATTAATGTTGAGAACACGATGGTTTCAAAGGCTGTTTATAAACCACTGATTTCAAAAATTGGTTGGTTCTTTATTGCTTTTAGTTTCATAGGTTTGGTTGCATTTTTTTATAGCTTTAATGTTGAAAGTTCAATACGATTTCCAGTAATAGATTTATCTTTTTTAAATAAATTAATGGCTATTAATATTTTTGAAAATATTAAACTATCAAAAATATTTTCCTTTAGTTTTATTTTATTTTCAGTATTGGTTTTAGTTCAACTTCATTTTATAAAAAAGTACTTCAATAAAAATACGATAATATAATACTTTTTTGAATTCAATATTTTACTTAGATTTGATGCATATGCAAATTAAAGTAACATTTTTTAGTATTTTACTTTCTTTGTTGTTTTTATGTAACATAAATGCACAAAATAATGGAGAAAATCAAGGAAAAGAGACAACCTGGAATCTCTTTAAATCTGACGCAAATTTAATATTTGGTGGTGTAAAAAACGCTTATACAAAACCATTACAATGGAAAAAAGATGATTGGTTAACCGTTGGAGCAATAGCTGCTAGTGCTTCTTTATTATATATTTATGACGAGCAAACCAGTGAGTTTTTTATAAATCAAGAAAGTAAAGCGCCTCAAATGCTAAAGGAAATTGGTTGGTATTATGGGAGTCCTCAAAATTTCTTTATGATTTCAGCAGGAATATATGGTTACGGCTTATTTGCTAAAAATGATAAATTTAGGCATACAGGAGTTCTTATAATTTCTTCAGCAGTGGCTACAGGTTTTATTCAAACAATTAGTAAAAATGCGTTTGGACGTGCAAGACCTTCACAAAATGTTGGTAGTAGAAAGTTTAAATTTTTGAGTAAAGAATCTGGTTATCATTCTTTTCCTTCGGGTCACTCCATTTTATCTTTTACAGCATCGCACGCAATTGCAAAACAATTCGATAATTTATGGGTTAAAGGTGGAATTTATGCCGTTGGCTTAATTGCTCCTGTTTCGAGACTTTGGGCTGGTGCTCATTGGTTAACGGATGTAACTTTAGGAATGGTGTTAAGTGTAGTTATAGTAGATGGCGTTGATAATTTTTTAACTTCAAAAAAAAATACGGCAAAAGAGAAATTAATTTCATGGAATTTTAAAGCAGGTTATAAAACCGTTGGGCTGGTTGGAACTTTTTAAAAGCACTCAACTTTTAAAATCTTATTTAGGCGCTAGTAAGTTAAATGGATAATATGGAATGTTTCTTAAAATCCAAAATCCAATAATTATAATTAATAATACAATAGGTGTTTTTGGATGATAGATATAATTGTAGTTGTTTTTTTTGAAAAAATAATTGATTCCTGAAATTAAAAAATGATATCCTATTATTAGTAAGCCAAGTACAAATAAGGCATTTTGTTGAAATACCCCAAAAATATTGAAATTTAAAAGTTGGTGAGTTGCACGTTGACTTCCACAACCTGGGCAATAAATACCTGTTGTTAAATACAGCGGGCATTTTGGTAAAAAATCTACCTCACTAGGATTAATAAAAAAATAAAGGAATGCCAATACTATTGCAAGTACCAGCATTCCTATGTATTTTAGTTTCATGTATTATTTTTAAAAATCTCCTCCTACCATTGCTAAGCCACCTAAAGCAAATAAAAAGACAAGATATAAAACAACTACAATTATACCAGCTATTAAACCCCATTTCATCCATTTTTTGGCATCTTCTGAAGCTTTTATAGCCCCTTCATAATCACCACTTGCAAATTTAGAATTCACTTGAGAAGCGTAAACAATTCCTGCTATACCAAAAGGCAAGCAACAAAAAATAGTTACTAAAATTGATTCTACTAGATAGTTTTTAGGTTGCGTTTGATCCATAGTTGAAATATTATTTTATGTTAAAATTATTTTAATAAACGAATTTAAAAAATTAAAAGGACTTTTTAATCATTTCAAAAATAAAATAAATCTCACCCGCAATTTGTTTGCTGGTTTTTAAATATGTCTCTGCTTGTGACTTTGTTCCATCAGAGATTTTAGGATCTGTAAAAGGCAAATGAAACCGCTCTATGGCATCAGGAATAAACGGACAATTTTCTTCAGCGTTTGAGCAAGTTGTAATTGCTATAAATGGTTTTTTATTATAAGAGTCATCATATAGTTTTGAAAACCCGATAATTGGTTTAGTGCAATTTTTATAACTTATTTTATAAACAGGATTCTGATGAGAAAATTCAATAATTTCAAAATTAAAGCCAACTTCTTGCAATGTTTTAACAGTATTTCTGTAAAATGCAGTAACGGCAGTTCCTCCAGAATAACAATCAATATTTTTTAATTTAAAATAATTGACAGCATAACTCGCCCAAACTTGAGATAATTGACTTCTTCTGCTATTATGTGTACAAATAAAATTTAAATGCACTTTTTTATCAGCCATCAATTCACTTGAAATAAATTGGGCAATTTTGGTTAATAAATCAGTTCTTTTTTTGTCAATAGTTAAATCTGTTTTAGATTTTTTAAAAAATTGTTTAGTATTTATAGCTTCAGTATCAATCATATCCTATTTTTGTACAAATATATAATTATATAAGCATTAAATATTTTCAACTATATTATTTAAAAGTTAAGAAATGAAATTTAAAATTGGAGATACGGTTGCGGTTTTAGACGACGTAATTAAAGGAAAAGTAATTGCAATAAAAAACAATGCTATAAGTATAGAGTCTTCCGATGGTTTTTCTTTTGATTTTTTACCCAACGAACTTGTTGTAATTAAAGAAAGTCAGTCTGAATTGTCTAAATTTAGCGATATTTCTAACGAGAATTTATTAGAAAAAATCAACGAAACTTCTGCTAAAAAGAATACGCCAAAGTTTAAATCTGTAACAAAAGCAGATCAGACTCCTCCAATGGAAGTTGATTTACATATTCACCAACTCACAGAATCTACAAGAGGTATGGATAATTACGATATGCTAAATTTACAAATTGAAACAGCGAAACATAAAATTGAATATGCCATTAGAAATAGAATTCCTAAAATTGTCTTTATTCATGGAGTTGGAGCTGGAGTTTTAAAAACAGAATTAGATTTTTTATTTAATAACTACCATGTAGATGTGTATGCAGCTTCTTTTAAAAAATATGGTTTAGGAGCAACGGAAGTTTATATCTATCAGAATCCTAAAAAATAAATATTAAAACGCACCAAAATTAAAAGTATCAAAAAAGATTCGTTCATTATTATCTAAA
>CBDUKG010000022.1:0-31609 GCA_965367745.1 uncultured Flavobacteriaceae bacterium
AAACCAATAATAACGGCAAATATTGCAGCAAAAAAAGCAGCACCTGCAGAAATATCTTTTATAGTTCCTATTTTTTTATGATGTTCTGGGTGAATGAAATCAGCTATTTTTTCTATAGCTGTATTTAAAGATTCTGCTACCAAAATAAGTCCAATTGCAAAAAACTGGAACATCCATTCGGTAGCAGAAAGATGCATAATAAAGCCAAAAATGGTCATTATTATAGCAATAATTACTTGTGCAATAATACTCTTTTCTGAAGTAATTAAAATCCAAAACCCTTTAGCTGCATATTTTACAGCTTTTATTCTATTTAAAATAAAATTACTTTCAGCATTCATAATTATTAAAGTGCTTTTAAAGCAGCTTCATAATTTGGTTCATCAACTATTTCTGGAACTTGTTCGGTATACGTAACAACACCATCTTCATTAACAACTACAATTGCTCTAGAATGTAAATTTGCTAACGGACCATTTTCAATTGTTAATCCATAAGCTTTTCCAAATTTTCCTTTTGCAAAATCAGATAATGTAATTACATTTTCTAAACCTTCGGCTCCACAAAAACGCGCTTGAGCAAATGGCAAGTCTCTAGAAATACAAAGTACTTTTGTGTTTTCTAATTTTGAAGCTTCTTCATTGAATTTTCTAACAGAAGCAGCACAAGTTCCAGTATCCAAACTTGGGAAAATATTCAAAATTAATTTTGACCCTTTAAAATCTTTTAATTTTGCTTTTGATAAATCAGCTTTTATTAATGAAAACTTAGGTGCTTTTTTACCTATTTTTGGTAATTTTCCAGATGTTTTAAAAGGATTTCCTTTTAGTGTTATTTTAGCCATATTTTATATTTTTTAATTTAAAAATCAAAGTTAGTTTAAAAACTAAAATATACGAATTTATTTGTAATTTTTTAATGAAGTTTAATTTTTAAGATTCCGAATCTTCAAAAAGTTATTAGAATATAAAATCTTGTATATTCGCAACCTAAAATATATTAATTGAAATTAAAAAATTACACTTCAGAATTTAAAAACAACATTAGGTTAGCAACGCCAATTATGATGGGTTCTTTAGGACATTTATTGGTTGGTTTAATTGATGATATAATGGTTGGAAGATTAGGGGCAGTTGAATTGGCAGCTACATCTTTAGGGAATAGTATATTTTTTATTACGCTTTCTGTTGGGCTAGGTTTTTCTTTTGCAATAACACCTTTAATTGCTGAATCTGATGGTGAAGGCGATAAGGAAAAGGGTAGAAGTATTTTTCAACATGGTGTTATTTTAACTGCAATAATTGGTCTAGTTATGTTTATTGCGTTATTATTTTTGAAACCAATTTTGTATCATTTAGATCAGCCAGAAGAAGTTGTGGCTTTAGCAATTCCATATTATGAAATAGTTGCTTTTTCTATGGTGCCTTTAATGGTTTTTCAAGGTTTTAAGCAATTTGCAGATGGATTGTCACAAACAAAATATGCAATGTGGGCGACTATTTTAACAAATATTGTAAATGTTGTTTTAAATTTCACGTTAATATATGGATTTTGGATTTTTCCACGATTAGAGTTAGTCGGAGCGGCTATAGGTACATTAATATCTAGGATAGTAATGGTGTTTTTTATATACATTGTTTTAATGAAGAAAGATAAATTTGCCATCTATCTTAAAAGATTAAAGTTTGAAGAGTTAAAAAAAGAACGTTTTATAAAAATTATAAATCTAGGTTTTCCAACAGCGTTACAAATGCTTTTTGAAGTTGGCTTGTTTACTGCATCAGTTTTATTGGCAGGAACTTTAGGAGCATTTCCACAAGCAGCAAATCAAATTGCTTTAAAATTGGCTTCTACAACATTTATGATAGCTGTTGGAGTGGGTGTTGCTGCAACTATTAGAGTAGGAAACCAAAAAGGATTAAAAAATTATATAGAATTAAGACGCATTGCTTTCTCAAACTTTTTAATGATTTTTATTATAATGTTTGCTTTTGCAATTGGGTTTATAGTTTTTAAAGATTTTTTACCTTTAATTTTTACTGAAAATTTAGAAGTAATTAGAATAGCATCGAGTTTATTAGTAATTGCAGGTCTTTTTCAATTATCAGATGGGTTACAGGCAGTTATTTTAGGAGCTTTAAGAGGTTTACAAGATGTAAATATACCATCTGGCCTTACCTTTATAGCATATTGGATTATAGGTTTTCCAATAAGTTATTATTTGGGTACTAAAGCAGGTTTTGGTACATTTGGAATATGGATTGGACTTTTAGTAGCGTTAACGTCATCCGCATTACTATTGTTTATAAGGTTTAATTATTTAACGAATAAATTAATTCAAGAAAAAAATGGAACTACCTAAATTTTTAATGGGAGATAATACAGATTATTCAGATGATATTTTTATAATTCATACAGAATTCCCAAGATTCATAATTAATTTGGTTGATGATGAAATTGAATGGCTTGAGGATTTTGAGGGTGCAGATCAAGAGGAATTAGAATTAGAAGTTGCGACACTTATAGATCAAGCTAGTGAATTTTACGATAGAGAAATGAAACACTATGAAACGGAATAACCCTTTTTTAAGCTAAGGGTTTCCGTTAATAAAATAATCTTATAAATTTTTTTCCGAGATTTTTTGAAAAAGGTTTCATTAAAAAAATTATAATATTATTCTACACACAAATGCATAGCATTCATGAGTTCAAATAAAAACTAATAATTGAAATTCAATAAAGAAGGTCATACCTCTTCTTTTCAAAGTATGACCTTTTCATTAAAAAAATATTTAATGCAATCTATTGTATCCTTCTAAAAGGTAAACCAATTACACTTTTTGTTGCACCATTCCAAATGGTATAATAAGTTATTTCACTATTATCCCCTGAAATTTTTCCATACCAATAAAAAAAGTCTGTTTCTTTTTTTGAACCATCAGTGGTTGAATCTGAAAACTTACATTCTATTTTTCTGCCATCTAACTTACCTTCCCCTTTGAAGCATCTCCACCTTCCACTATACTCTCCGGTATCAGTATTTAGAATAGGGTAGCAATTTATAGCAACAAATTCGTCTCCCTTCTGCCAAAATGACATTCTGCCCATTTTCTTTATGTTGCCATAAGTAGTCCAACTCCCAATAATATTAACTGGTAATACCGTTTCTCCTGAAGGTGATGTTATATTAGGGTCTGGAAAGCCTGATTTTGTTGGTATTGTTGTTCCAACCAATTCTGGAGTACCTGAAATTTTTGTACCATTCCATTTACTGTTAGGAACACTATCATTATAGCCCCATTTACCAGTAAAAGAGGAGAAATCGGAATTAAAAATAAATTCGAAATTTCCCTTTCCATTGGTTTGGGTCCAAGTACCAACAAGTTTGTTATTAGTTAAGACTCCATCAATTTTTCCGCTTCGGTGCTTATATGTTCCCGTAACGTGATTACCATTTATACTAAGAGTCATATCATTAAAATCAGTTTTATAGATGCCTGAAATTTTATTATTATTTGAAGTTGGTACTGAAGGTGTCGATTCCGTGACTTTTGTATTATTATTATCACTTTTAATTAATTCAATCGTTCCTTTATCAGAACTTGGGTCAGTCCAATTTCCAGATATTTTATTACTACTTAATGTTGTGGTATACTGGCAGTTCAGGTTTGCTCTTCCTTTTTTAATAAATGCAACTTCTTTGAAAGTAAATTGTGAGTTGGTCAATTTTCCTTCGATTTTATGCACTGAATTTAAAGAAGTCCATTGAATCTCTCCTTCCACTTTCCCAGACGAATGATCATAAGATACAATTTTCACTATTGTAGGCCATGAATTACCTGATTTTGAAGATTTAGCCTTACCTGAAAAAATAGACCCAACAAAACCATCATAAAGTGGTGTACTTGTTGAACTGATTTTAGTACCATTCCATTTGCTGTTAGGAACACTATTATTATAGCCCCAATTACCAGTAAAAGATGAGAATTCGGAGTTAAAAATAAATTCGAAATTTCCTTTTCCATTAGTTTGTGTCCAAGTACCAACAAGTTTATTATTAGTTAAAACACCTTCAATTTTTCCGCCATTGTGCTTATATATTCCTGTTACACGATTACCACTTATACTAAGTGTCATTTCATTAAAGTCGGTTTTATAAATTCCGGCGATATTTGTGGCTTGTGGAGTTTGTACAACGGTAGTTGAACTTGATGATTTAGTTTTTGTTCCAGTCCAATTTTTAGTTAGGCTAGCATTATTGTAACCGAATCTCCCCTTAAAAGATGAAAAATTGGAATTAAAAATAAACTCAAAGTTTCCAGTTTTATTATTTCCTTTGTTTCTCCAATTTCCTGTAAGTATATTTCCATCTAAAATTGCATCAATTTTTCCATTAGATCCTTCATAAGTTCCAGTAATTCTATTTCCACTTTGGCTAAGTATCATTTTACCATAATCCGTAATATATTCTCCTGAAATATCTTCTAAAGGTAATGATGGAGTTTGTATAATGTTAGGTGAACTATTTGATTTAATTTTAGTACCATTCCAAGTGCTGCTAGGAGCACTATTGTTATAACTCCATTTCCCTGTAAAAGCTGAGAAATCGGAATTAAAAATAAATTCGAAATTTCCCTTTCCATTGGTTTGGGTCCAAGTACCAACAAGTTTGTTATTAGTTAAGACTCCATCAATTTTTCCGCTTCGGTGCTTATATGTTCCCGTAACGTGATTACCATTTATACTAAGAGTCATATCATTAAAATCAGTTTTATAGATGCCTGAAATTTTATTATTATTTGAAGTTGGTACTGAAGGTGTCGATTCCGTGACTTTTGTATTATTATTATCACTTTTAATTAATTCAATCGTTCCTTTATCAGAACTTGGGTCAGTCCAATTTCCAGATATTTTATTACTACTTAATGTTGTGGTATACTGGCAGTTCAGGTTTGCTCTTCCTTTTTTAATAAATGCAACTTCTTTGAAAGTAAATTGTGAATTGCTCAATGTTCCTTCTATTTTATGAACTGAATTCAACGAAGTCCACTGAATCTCTCCTTTCACTTTCCCTGACGAATTATCATAAGATATAATTTTCACAATTGTAGGCCATGAATTACCTGATTTTGAAGATTTAGCCTTACCTGAATAAATAGACCCAACAAAACCGTCATAAAGTGGTGTACTTGTTGAATTGATTTTGGTATTATTCGAATTACTGCTGGTTTCAATATTATTATTGTTTAATTCAATCGTTCCTTTATCAGAACTTGGGTCAGTCCAAGTTCCTGATATTTTATTATTACTTAATGTGGTGGTGTATTGGCAGTTCAGGTTTGCACTTCCTTTTTTAATATATGCAACTTCTTTAAAAGTAAATTGTGAATTGGTAAATTTTCCTTCGATCTTATGCACTGAATTTAGTGAAGGCCATTCAATTTCTCCTTCTACCCTCCCTGAGATATGATCATAAGATACAATTTTTACTTTTGTTGGCCAAGACCTTCCTGATTTTGATGATTTAGCTTTACCTGAATAAACAGATCCGACAAAACCGTCATAAAGTGGAGCACTTGTTGGACTTATTTTAGTACCATTCCACTTCTTGGTCGGACCATTATTATCATAACCATATTTCCCTGTAAATGAAGAATAATCGGAATTAAAAATAAATTCAAAGTTTCCACTTTTATTACTTGCACTATTTCTCCAAGTTCCAACAAGCCTATTTCCATTTAAAATTGCTTGTATCTTTCCGTTTGCACCTTCGTAAGTTCCAGTTACTTTATTTCCAATTTGGTTAAGCGTCATTTGTCTGTAATCCGTTTTGTAAACACCTGAAACATTTTGCGAAAAACTAGTTAAGCTTACTAAAAGTGCAACTACTATTATTATTAGATTTTTTTTCATTTTCTAAGAATTAAATAGTTAGTAAAAAATGCTTACTCTTTCGATTTTCGGCTTTTTTTCTCGGCTACTTTATAGATTAATGTCGAATTTCGCTTTCACATACTCGACTTTGGGTGATAAGCCCAATTTTATCCATCTTAATTTTAAAATAGACTTTAATAAAGAAGGGGTTTTTTATTTTAAAAACTCAAAAAGAACTTTTAAAAATGATTTAGAATATCAAATAATATTGAGGTTGTTATCTACTATAAATTTAAACATAAATAGTATAAAATTTTAATTTTTAAATATTTTTTTATCGTAAGTTGAATACTTTAGCAAAAATATTGTAACAAGAGATTAATTATTATGCTGAATAATCAAAAAGTATTTTACAAAAACAGGGTTATAATGTATTTAAAATTCTTAAAATGAACTAAAATTTTACATCCATTTTAATATTTAAAACTCTGGGAGTCATATAATTTGGAATGCCATAAAAACGTTTGGAATAAACATCACGCACCCAAGTGTTTGTTATAGAGTTTTGAACATCGAACATATTAAATATTTCAAATCCGAGAGCAAATTCTGATACGTTTTTTAACCAACCTTTATTGTGTTTGTTGTTGGCATCTGCAAAAACATAAGAAATACCAATATCTGCCCTTTTATATGCGTTTAATCTATTTTGGTATTCGTAAGAATTTGAATAAGATGGAGCCCCACCAGGCAAGCCGGTATTAAAAACTAAATTTAAATACATTTTAATATTAGGTATATTAGGAACATAATCTTGAAATAGCATACCAAATTTAAAACGCTGATCGGTTGGACGAGAAATAGATCCTTGGTTGCCGTAATTTTCTTCAGTTTTTAAAAACCCAATACTCATCCAACTTTCAGTTCCAGGAACAAATTCACCGTTTAACCTTAAATCTAGACCAGTAGCATAAGCCGTTGCATTATTATCTGCATTGTATCTAATTTTAACATTATCAACAGTATATGTATTAACGTTGGTTAAATTTTTATAATATATTTCTGAAACTAATTTAAACGGTCTGTTCCAAATAGAAAAACTATAGTCGTTTCCTAAAACCACTTGAATAGATTTTTGAGCTTCTACATTGGTATTAATTACTCCGTTGAAATCTCTTAATTCTTTATAAAAAGGAGGTTGATTGTAGGTTCCACCTGCTATTCTAAAAAGCATATCTTTGGCCCAATCTGGTTTTATAGCAAACTGACCTCTAATACTATAAATTTGTTGATTTGAAGTTGTTGAGTTTTCAGTATTCACGCTCCACTTATGAGAACGAACACCTAAATTATACCAAACTTTATGATTATCCCAATCACTATTTTTACTGTATTGAGCAAACCAAATTAGTCTGTTAATTTTTAGATGATTTTGTGCATCGATACTTTGGTAAGGTGTTATCTCCCCAGAAAAGGGCTCATAAGGTTGATTATTAGCAGTAAAATTTGGAGGTCTAACGCTAAAACCTAAGGAATCAATTACTTCCCATTCCTTTATACGATCTTTTATATTTTCATTCTGATATTTTATTCCAATATTAAATAAATGATTGTTTTTTTTATAAGTTGCTTTAAATTCTGCATTGCTAATTAAACCATCAATAGCATTTCTAGCGTGATTTAATTGAGAGCCTATTCCTTCAGAAAATTCAACTTCACCAAAATCATCAGAACCAAAATCGTTATTTACTTCACCAATATTATAACTGGCTAAAATATCGTAATATTCTTCTTCAATTGTATGATATGCAGATGTAGTTAATGATATGTCTAAGTTTTCATTAACATTATAACTCCCTTTTAAAGCACCAAATACTGTTTTAAACTTGTCTTTTTCTTGTCCGTTATAATAAACAATTAGTTCTTGAGGTTCTGCAATGGTTCCAAATTTTGTTCTTCTCGTTTTAGGAATGTACTTGTAATTGTTAAGCGCATAATTTCCTAAAAAGTCAATTTTTAATTTAGGATTTACTACATACGATAAAAATGCTTGAACATCTGTAAAATTAGGATTTGAGTTTGTTTCAATATCTTTACTATTAATAAAAAGACTGTTATTTCTGTATCTAACGCCGACCAATCCACTTAATTTTTTGTTAAATGAAATTCCTTCAGCTGTTACACTTCCACCTAATAAACTGGCATTTACACGTGCACTAAAATCTTGTGGAGTTCTATACGTAATATCTAAAACTGAAGATAGTTTATCTCCATATTTTGCTTGAAAACCACCAGCAGAAAAATTAACATTTTGAACCATAGCACTGTTTACAAAACTCAAACCTTCTTGTTGCCCAGATCTTACTAGAAATGGTCTGTAAACTTCAATTCCGTTTACATATATAAGGTTTTCATCAAAATTTCCACCTCTAACATTGTATTGCGTGCTTAATTCGTTGTTATTATTTACACCGGGTAAAGTCATTAAAATATTTTCTACACCTTGATTAGCTCCTGGTATTTTCGAAATATTTTCAGTTGTTATTTTTATAGTTCCTTGCGCATCTTTTTTACGATCTTCAACAAGTACTTCATTAATTTCTTCAACTTTAATGCTTAAAGTAGGAGAGTAGCGTAATGTTCTATTTATAGGAATTGAAATGTTTTTTTGTAGTGTTGTATATGAAATATGGCTAAAAATAATTGAAATTTCTTTTTCAGCAGGAACTTGTAATATATATTCACCTTTTTTATTCGAGGTAGTTCCATAATTGGCATAACTAATTGAAACACCTTCAATAGGAGCTTTATCAGTATTTTTTATAGTTCCTTTAATTGTTGCTTTTTGAGCACTTAAAGTAACTGTGGTAAAAATAAAAAAGAAAAATAGGGTATAAGTTTTCAAATTGTGGCGCTTATTTTTTTCTAAAAAAAGTAGCATTTAATGTTGTTGAATTTCCAACATTATCTGTTACGGTTATGTTTAGATTGTGCTTAGCAGTTGTATAATTTTTATCGTTTAAATTATAAACCAGCAAATCTTTTTTTGGATCATATTCTAATAAAATCCATTCGCCATCAATTTCACCTCTGTACGATTTTACCCCAGATTCATTATCCGTAATTTTTATTTTTAATTCATTAAAATTTGTTAACCATTGTGCATCTTTAAAATTTACCAGTTGTATTTTTGGTTCTTTTGTATCTGAAACTAAAGTGAAATCTCCTAAACTTTTAGTTGAAGTGTAAAATGAAGCCTCTTTTTTAACAGTAGTTTGATAATCTGTTCTGCCTTTTTCATCTATTGAAGCTATGTATAGTTGTTTTTTTTCACTTTGGCTATATTTAGAAACGTCAAAAGTTAAGGTGTATTTTCTATCTAAAGGAACTATCGGTGAGTGCACTTTTACTATAGAATCTTGCACTTCAAAATCTAAATAAAAATCGTTGTAAAATGTGAATTTTGGAAAAGCAACCGTGACTCCTTCCTTTTTAAACACATTAAAAATATCTCGTTTAATTTTATAAGGAGTTTTTTTAATAGTTTCTTTTACTATAATACTATCGTTACTTCCAATAATTGGAATTGTAATTTTTTGACTGTTACCTTTAAAATCTCGGGCAATAATTTCCACGGTATAATCCATTCCCTCTTCAATAGTTAAATAACCATTATTATTGGTTTTTTTATACACACTTAATTTATTTAAAGGTTCAATAAAGCATTTTTGAATACGTTGTTTTATTGTTTTAAAACGCTCATAATCAATTAGTAGATTGATGTATTTACTTTCTGAAAACGAAAAAGATTCAGCATTAAATTCGTGTGCTATTTTGCCATTAACGGCTAGTGTTAAGCTGTACAAACCGTTTTTATTGTAAGCACCATCTAGTTGATCGTAAGCATTAATACCAAAACCAATTGTACCGTGTGCTTTTATTTTTTTAGCAAGCAAATCGCCATTTTCAAGTTGTATTAAAGAAATTTGAGTAGGTTTAGAAATAGCATTAATATGAGAATCACTATTTAAAGAATAGCCTATCAACGTATTAATTCTTGGTTTTTTAGAATCGTTTACCTTAATACCAAATAACATTGGATTAATTGGTTTTTCGGTTTTTGTATTGCGTATTTCAAAATGTAAATGTGGACCACCAGAGCCTCCAGAATTGCCAGAAAGCCCTATAATTTCATTCTTAGAAATTGGCAAAGTTGCGGCAGATGGAAATAAATGAATCTCAAAACTCTCTTTTTTATATTGCTGTTTTTTTACGTAATCTTCAATTTTATCACTAAATTTTTGAAGATGCGCATATACAGAAGTATAACCGTTTGGGTGCGTAATGTAGAGTGCTTTTCCATAACCCCAATGAGAAACCTTAATTCTGGAAACATAACCTTGTGCAGATGCTAAAACATCTAAACCTTCTTTCCCTAATGTTTTAATATCTAAACCTGCATGAAAATGATTGCTCCTAAGTTCTGCAAAAGTACCAGACAACACTAATGGAATTTTAAGAGGTGTAGTAAAATATTCTTCAGGATAAACCTTCCCTGTAGTAGCAGTACCTTGGCTAAAACTAGCAGCATAAATGCATAAAAATAGTATTAAAAAAGCTTTTTTCAAATTCATTATTTTATGCTAAAATACTAAATATTATTTTTTGTAAAGTCTAAAATTTCAATGAATTATTAATAAATAAAGTAAGTTTTTTCTAAAATGCAAAAAAAACAGTTGTAATATTGACATACTAACACTAACTTTGTATTTATAGTTTATATTCTTTAGGTATATATGAGTAATATAATTGAAGTTGTTGATTTATTTGAAAATAAGCTCAAAACACTTTTAGAAAATTATAGTTTTTTAAAAGAAGAGAACGAAGTTTTATATGATAAAATAGCAGTTTTAGAAAATCAAATTACAAAAGAAAAGCAAGTTAATGATGAAATTGAAAAAAAATATCAAACATTAAAAATTGCAAAAACTATAGAAGGCAGTAAAGAAGATAGAAGAGAAACAAAACTCAAAATAAATGCTTTAATTCGTGAAATTGATACATGTATTACTCAATTAAGCGAATAAGATCTTTTAAATAAATGGGAGAATCATTAAAAATAAAAGTTACAGTTGCAGGAAGAGTGTACCCACTTAGAGTAAAAAACGCAAATGAAGAAGAGGGAATGCGAAAAGCAGCTACTAAAATTAATGATTTAGTAAGTAATTATGAACAAAATTATGCTGTTAGTGATAAACAGGATGTTTTGGCCATGTGTGCTTTACAATTTGCTTCACTTATTGAAGTAAATTCCATTAATAAAAAAGAAGATTTAACCGAAGCACTGGAAAAAATGAATAAATTAAATGTTTTAATTGATAAACATTTAAACAAATAAGTTCTTTAAAATAATATTAATTAATAATACTGCCTACATTAGTTATTGTTTGTTAAACTCAACGTCACATTTTTATGAAGAGTGAGTCTATACTATTAGAGCAAGCCGTCTTGAACGGATCCTCGACCAGTTAGTTAGCTCTAAACTTGTTTTTTTAGGAGTTTACATAAAACCCAAACTATTGTAGGTTTTTTTATATCCAAATTTGAAATATGGTAGAATATATAATGCCAATTATTATTGGTATAGTAATAGGATTAGCAATTGGTTATATAATTGCAAAATCGCTTGAAAAAAAGAAAGCAACTAAGATTTTAAGAAATACTAAAAAAGAAGCAACATCTTTAATTAGAGAAGCACAAATTGAGGCAGATGCGATTAAAAAAGATAAAATACTTCAAGCAAAAGAAAAGTTTATTGAATTAAAATCTGAACACGAAAAAGTAATTATTGGTCGTGACAAAAAAATTGCAGAGACAGAAAAACGAGTAAGAGATAAGGAGTCTCAAGTTTCACAAGAGCTCGATAAAAATAAAAAAATAAATCAAGAAATAACAACTAAAATAAACGACTATACTAAAAAGGTTGATTTTTTAGAAAGAAGAACAGAAGAAGTAGAAAAATTACACCGCAAACAAGTTGAAAATTTAGAAGTAATATCTGGATTGTCTGCAGAAGATGCTAAAAAAGAATTGGTTACATCTTTAAAAGATCAAGCAAAATCAGATGCAATGGCACATATTCAAGATACTATTGAGGAGGCCAAATTAACAGCACAACAAGAAGCTCGTAAAGTAATATTAAATACAATTCAACGTGTTGGAGTAGAGCAAACTGTTGAAAATTGTGTTTCTGTTTTTAATATAGAATCAGATGATGTTAAAGGTAGAATAATAGGAAGAGAAGGAAGAAACATTAGAGCAATTGAAGCTGCAACAGGAGTTGAAATAATTGTTGATGATACTCCAGAAGCAATTATTTTATCATGTTTTGATCCCGTGCGTAGAGAAATTGCACGTTTGTCTTTACATAAATTAGTTACTGACGGTAGAATTCACCCAGCTCGTATTGAAGAAGTTGTAAAGAAAACGGAAAAACAATTACAACAAGAAATAATTGAAGTAGGTAAACGTACTGTAATAGATTTAGGAATTCACGGCTTACATCCAGAATTAATTAAAACTATTGGTAGAATGAAATACCGTTCTTCTTATGGTCAAAACTTGTTACAACATTCACGTGAAGTAGCGAACCTTTGTGGTTTAATGGCTGCTGAGCTTGGATTAAATGCCAAATTAGCTAAAAGAGCTGGTTTATTGCACGATATTGGAAAAGTTCCAGAAACAGAAAGTGAATTACCTCACGCTTTGTTAGGAATGGAATGGGCTGAAAAATATAATGAAAACCCAGAGATTTGTAATGCCATTGGAGCGCATCATGATGAAATTGAAATGAAATCATTAATAGCACCAATTGTACAAGTTTGTGATGCAATTTCTGGAGCAAGACCAGGCGCACGTCGTCAAGTGTTAGATTCGTATATTCAACGTTTAAAAGATTTAGAAGATATCGCCTTTGGTTTTACGGGAGTTCAAAAAGCCTATGCTATACAAGCTGGTAGAGAGTTGCGTGTTATTGTTGAAAGTGAAAAAGTAACTGATGCAAAAGCGGCAGAATTATCTTTTACAATCTCACAAAAAATACAAAATGATATGACCTACCCGGGTCAGGTTAGAGTTACTGTAATAAGAGAAACTAGAGCTGTAAATATTGCTAAATAGTTTATACTTTAACAATATATTAAATAAAAATCTCGTTTCGGCGAGATTTTTTTATTTCTAAAGCATTTAAAACTAATTAAGTTTTCATTAATTCAAATAAAAGTGGTTTTAGTTTAAAATATGAACATTTTAATAAATTATGTTTATTAACTTTTTAGATTATGAATTTAACAGTTATTAATAATTTTATTGAATTATTAATACTTATTCTATTTCAGAGGTTAAAAAATATTTGATTTTTTTTTATGTGAAACTTCAACGTTTTTATAATAATAAGGGATTTCTTTCTATCTAATATTTTATTCTTATTTTTAACCACAATAAAATTGGTTAACCAATTCTTGTAATCGTTTAAAAATATAAAAAATTATTTCATTTAAGAAATTATACAATAAAATAAGAACTTTAAGTATGGTGAAAATTAGTCAGAGTAGAAAAGATACGGTACAATATATAAATCTTCAATTGGCCTCTTTGGGTCAACCGCTTTTTAAAGATAACGAAAGTGATACAGATAAATTTTGCAATCCTAAACTTCAACAGTTAACAAGTTCTTTTACAAAAGGTTTTAGAGAAAAATCTAGATTACTATCACAATATTTATCACCTGCAGATTCTAGAATACAATATTTTTTAAACGATTATTTAAAAGATGTTGATTTTGATAAAGAATATTTAATACCAAATAATACATTGGTATTAAATCAAAAAGGCCATGCTAGAGAAATAAGCTTGCCACCAAATGGAACTTCATTTGTAAGTGAAAATATTACTTCACACAGAATAAAACAAGGTATTTTAAACAACCCAATTCATGATAAAAGAACTACCAAAGGAACTTTTCATATTGTTGAGGGAGATTTACCTGTTCCATTAGATAAAAAAGAAGTTCCTAAAATAGTTTTTGCTCATTTTTTAAATGCAGCTTTTAATCCTTCTGAAGATTTAAGTACACTTCCATTTACAGCAAATCAGGTTAATAAGGCAAAAGTAATGGTGTCATTATTAATGCGTCCAATGGTTTGTCCAGAGGTAAAAGGTGTAGTTTCTAAAAAAAGTATGGAAGTTCGTTTTTTTGCTCCTGGCAGTTTGGTTAGTAATTTAGATTTTGTAGAATCTATTTTCGGAAATGCTGGAGACCCTAATTTAGCGCATAATGATGCCGCTTTAGATACGGAACACTGGACTGGCCATACAGGTTGTATTATTTTAGCACCTCAATTAAAAACATTAAAGAAAAAAGATGTTGGTTTACCACATTGGGATAACGCTACAGATAGACAAAAAAATGACGGAATGTGTTGGGAAAGGGAAGATGAATTGTATAATGATGGTGGAGCTTTTAAAATAACGTGTAGAGATGATAGAGGTGTTGTAGTTACCTTAATAGCAGATAATTATTTTGGATACTCTAAAAAAGAAATTAAAACACAAATTAGTTATTCCGCGAATTTATTTGGTTTAGTTGAAGAAGAACATTCTGGTGGTGCAATTGCATTTCCAAGAGGAGTAATGGGAGATATTGTTGATGGAACTGTCTTTTCAGCAAAATATGGAAACCGTTTTACTTTTGAAGATGTTAAAACATTATTAGGAGATAGAATTGAAATACAATCAGCAAACTATGCTATTGATAAAAAATATCCTAATTTAATTTATATTCCCGAAAATGCATATATAAATACAAATACTAATAGTATTACTTGGACTTACAATAATAAGGAGCAAAAGTTGATTTTATCACCTTATAAAACGTATTTACATCCAACAGGAAATAAATTTAAATTAGAAAAACACAATGCTATTTCTTTATGGAGAATTGTAAATACGGCTCCTGAAGGTATTTTCTGTCATAAACCTTGTACGGTTTCAGGTGGTGGAAAATCTGAAATTTCAAAATCAATGTTAAATGCAATCACCTATAGCTCCTTCAACATAATTGATATTGATGAAGATTTTAAAAAAGCAGATGAAGTGATTGAATTTAATTATTCAAAAAGATGGAAAAATTATGACCCAACTTTACCACCATCAAGATCATTTTTAGATAAAAGAAGAACCTTAGGTTCGGCAGTTAAGTTATTAACGCCTTCTGAAAATAATTCAGATGAGTTTAATGAGTTTGTTAACAATATTCCAGTTCATATTCGCTCTTTAGTATTATTTGTTAAAAGATTGTATCGTCAAGATCATGAGTCTTTAAACTGGAAAGATTGTATGTCTGTTGAAATTGTAAATGGACAAAAAGGAACTGGTTTAAAGTATTTTAACACCGATGTAGTTGGAAGCTATGTTAGAATTGGTTTTAATCAAGAAGGACGATGGTTATTAAATAAACTAAGATCAGATTTTTCTGCTAGTACAAAAATTCAATTAGAAGATGATATTTCGGCATCTATAACATTGCCAAGAAATAGGTTTAAAAATCTAAACCCACAATTCAAAAATAAAAGTTTAAAAGTGGTTGCAAATTGCGAAAGTCATTTATTTCAAAGACCGGATGAAGCGATTGTTAGAGGTTATGATGAAGGAGCAGAGCGCGATTTAGTTTCAGATAATGTATTTTTAACAAATTACGAATTACTAACTAAAAAAGATGCCATTGAAATTTATGAAGACACCATTAATTTTGATAAATATACGCAACCAGTAAAAGATTTAATTATTAGCATAGTAAATAGTCCAAATGAAGAGGAGTACTTTTCATTGCCATCACACACCAGAATTGTAGATGGTGAGCCGACTAAAAACCCACGTTATTTAGAACGAAATATTTTTATTGATGAAACTGAAGATAGTTATTTAGGTGATATCGGTGTGCGTTTATATAGAAAAATTAAATCTGAAGATCCTGTAATTACTGTTGTAAATGCTGTTTTACCAGGAAGAAGAAATAATCCAGTTGATAAAAAAGCAGGTATTCGTCCATTAGCGGTTTACAATCCTATTCATTATCAGGAAACTCCAGAATTATTTATGGACTTTATTTGTAGTTTAACAGGAAAATCTCCATCAACTACTGGAGCTGGTTCAGAAGGTGCTTTAACCAAAGGACCATTTAATATGTTAACACCAACAACCGACTTAAATAATGCGTTATTATCGCATATTTTAACAGAATCTAATGCATTTAGTACTGCCGCTGGTTACGTAGGTGCTGAAAATAAAGTAGATCATGATATAAGTTTATTAATTCCTGAAATTTGGGCTAGGTTAGAAGCTGAAGATAGGGATCCTGAAGCGTTAATAGCTAATGGATCATTAGAAAAATTAGAAGATTTTGAATTTAAAGGCGAAAAAGTTTTAGCAAGTCGTTTAGGATATAGAATAACTAGTACTTTTTCATTAAGATGTTTAAACCGTTTATTTGATGAGCCAAATGCTGTTTTTAATGAGAGAATGTTAAAACCAGAATTACAAGGGCTAGAGGATTATGTTGATGGAATAAATAATATTGTTGAAGCACAACAAAAAGTTGCACTTCGTTATTTTGAGGACGGAAGTATTGAAGCTGCTATTCCTCCTTTAAAAATATTACTTCATATTATGGCCTATGGTCATTTTGAAGGAAAAGAAATTAGTGACCCTTCTTTAAGAGCTTATTTTAAAAGAGAATCTATTTTAAATAGTGATTGGTATAAAGAACGTCTAATTATTAAACAACAAAAAGATGTTGCCTTTTACAAAAAACAAATTTCGTATTTAGAGACTTTTATTTCAAATTCGAACAATTCAGATATTGTTATAGAATTAGATTTGTTAAGGAAGCTTAAAAATGTTAAAGAGCTACATAACCAATCAGAATCAAAAAAATATTTAAAAAGTTTAATAGGAACTATTGGAGCAGATCCGTTGTATAGAAAATAATTAATTTGGTTTTTGTTTATTAAAAACTGTAGTTAAGGGTAAAACTTTTGCTACAGTTTTTTATTTTCTAGGATGAAAAGTATTTACCACTTCTTTTAAAAAGCTTCGATCTAGATGCATATAAATTTCGGTTGTTGTAATGCTTTCGTGCCCTAACATTTGCTGAATGGCTCTTAAGTCAGCTCCACGTTCTAATAAATGTGTAGCAAATGAATGTCTAAATGTATGCGGACTTATTTTCTTTTTTAAATCTATTTTAATAGCTAAGTTTTTTACAATAGTAAAAATCATTACACGGGTTAAGTTTTTACCGCGTCGATTTAAAAAAACAGTATCCTCAAATCCCTTTTTTACGTTTAAATGAACTCTAATTTCGTTTATATAATTTGTAATGTATTTTTGAGTTTGTGTGTTTATTGGCACAAAACGTTGTTTATTTCCTTTTCCTAAAACCCGAATAAAGCCTTCTTCAAAAAATAAATCTGAAAGTTGTAAACTAACCAATTCAGAAACCCTTAAACCACAACTATACAATGTTTCAATAATAGTTCTGTTACGCTCACCTTGTGGCTCGCTTAAATCAATTGCATTTATTAATTTATCAATATCTTCAATAGCTAATGTGTCGGGCAGTTTTAATCCAATTTTTGGTGTTTCAATTAAATCAGTAGGATTATCTTTTCTGTAATCTTCAAAAATCAAATATTCAAAAAAATTACGAATTCCAGAGATTAATCTAGCTTGTGAACGCGCATTTATAGTTTTTGAAACTCCATAAATAAATTCTTGAATGGTAGTTTCATTTATATCAACAGGTGAAATAGTAATGTTGTTATCTTCTAAGTAAGAAATTAATTTTTTCACATCTCGACCATAACTATCTATAGAGTTTTTTGCCAACCCTTTTTCAATTTTTAAATAGGTAATATAATCTGTGAATGCACTATTCCATTTCATGGGTCTTTCTTATTTTTTTTAAAATGTCACATGCTATTCGCTAACATTGATTTTATTTGGAGATAAATTTTTTAGCACGCTCGTTTAGTATTGTAAATATAATCATTTAAAAAGTGGACTTTAAAACAATTTTTAAATTAGCGCTTAATTGATATTACATAGAAAATAAGTATCTTAGTTGTATTAATTTTATAGTTTATGAATCGAGCGTGCTAAAAAAGTTAACCATTCAATAAAATAATAGTATTGAGAATAGCAAAAGGCCGATAAAAAATATTATAGACACATGAAAAAATATAGTTTAAGCATTTTGGTTTTAATTTTTATATTGAATTTTAATTCTGGAAAAGCACAAAGTTTGAATCAATTTGGTGTAAAAACGGGTGTTAATTTAGTAGATATTCAAGATAAACTTAGTGATAACGGTACTGCACATGAAAGTAAAACTGGATTTTATTTAGGAGCCTTTATTGAGTTTAGAAGAAGTGTAAATTTCTTAATTCAGCCTGAAATATACTACTCATCAAATAAAAATAAAATTGATGAAAATATAGGATTATTACATATTCCAGTATTATTTAAATATAGAGTTGGAACTAGATTTGAGATTTATGGAGGTCCAGAATCTCAATTTTTACTATCCGTAGAAGGTATTGACATCAATAAGGATAAAAAATATAAGAAGTTTATTTTGGCTGCAACTGCAGGTGTAGGTATCTTAATTTCTGATGAATTTACGATTGATGCGAGATACAATTTGGCAATTTCTAATTATATAGATTTCGGTTATCATTCTAACAAAAAACTTAACTTTATTCAAATTGGATTGGCATATAAATTTGATAATTAATTTGATGCAACCTTTGTTTTAGATATTAATTTTTAAATTTGACGCTTGAAGAATTGAATTCTACTTTATTAAAAAATATACATGAAAATACTTATTTTAAACGGTCCCAATTTAAATTTACTTGGAAAACGTGAACCTGAAATATATGGAAGTTTGACTTTTGAAGAATATTTTAATACTTTAAAAACAAATTTTACCACTATGGAATTGCATTATTTTCAAAGTAATATTGAAGGTGAACTCATAGATAAATTACACGAAGTTGGTTTCAGCTTTGATGGAATTGTTTTAAATGCGGGTGCTTATACACATACTTCTGTTGCAATTGGAGATGCTATAAAGGGTATTGAAACTCCTGTAATTGAGGTTCATATTTCGAATGTACACTCTAGAGAAGATTTTCGTCATATCTCATTTATTGCTCCAAATACAAAAGGTGTAATTGCAGGCTTTGGATTAAAAAGTTACGACCTGGCTTTAAAAAGCTTTTTATAATATTTATTTAAAGTAGCGCTTGCTCCCAATCAGCAATTAGATCATCTATATGCTCTATACCAACCGAAATTCTCAGTAAATTATTTGGCGTTAGACTATCTGGGCCTTCAACGGACTTTCTATGTTCAACAAGACTTTCTACACCACCTAAGCTAGTTGCTGTTGTAAAATATGCCAATTTTGTTGAAACTTTAAAAGCTTCTTCTTTGGTTCCTTTAATTAATATTGAAAGCATAGCTCCAAACCCATCATTTTGTTGTTTAAGAGCTAAATTATGTTGTGGATGACTTTTTAGTCCGGGATAATTTACCTGTGCTATTTTAGGATTTTTTTCTAAATGTTGCGCCAATTTAAGCGCATTATCACTTTGTTTAGAAACCCTTAAATGTAAGGTTTGAATTCCTCTACCAATTAGCCAACAATCAAAAGGAGCAGGTACAGCACCATTTAATTGTTGGATAGATTTTATTTTATTTGCAATTTTTTCATCATTTAAAGCAACAGCGCCCCCTAAAACATCACTATGTCCACCGAAATACTTAGTTGTAGAATGAATTACAATATCTGCACCAAAATTTAGAGGATTTTGAAAAACGGGAGTTAGCCAGGTATTATCAACAACACATAAGGAATTGTTTTTATGAGCTAATTTTGAAATTGCTTTAATATCACTTAATTTTAATTGAGGATTTGATGGTGTTTCAACCCAAATCATTGCTGTATTTGGTTTTATAGCGTTTTCAATAGCTTGTAAATCAGTCATATCAACTTGACCATAACTTAATCCCCAAGGCTTTAAAACTTCATTAAATAATTTTTTAATAGTAAAGTAAATATCATCGGGTAATAAAACATGGTCTCCTGTTTTTAAACTTTGTAAAATAGCACTAACAGCTGCCATTCCTGAAGAAAATGCAAAAGCATACGTGCCATTTTCTAATGTAGCAATACTTTTTTCAACAACTTGTCTATTTGGATTGTCATTTCTAGAATATACAAAATCGTTATTATAAGAACCATCGGCATTTCTTTTATAAGTACTGGATAAGTATATTGGAATACTAACAGGACTCACATCTGAAAATGTATTCTCTGTACTTTTTATAGCTAAAGTTTCAAATTTTGGTTTCATTGAATAGTATTTTTGTGTGATTTTATATAAGACTTTAATTTATAATAGGGGGTGTGTCTTTTACCTTAAAGCATCGTTCTTTGCCTAAATATGCAGGATTTCCAAATTCTTCAGACCAAAAACCATCTAAAATATCATTAGAAAGACAGCGATACACAACTACACCTTTATATGTATTTGAATCTTCACCAAGGTAATTAAAGTTAATTACTAAAATACCATCTTTAAAAAATCCGGTTCCAAATTGTTTTTGTGAGTTATTAATCAGCCATTTGGCAATTATTCTATTATTAGAGTCTAATGTTAAGTTTAATGTGCCTTTATAAGTAATATCTGTTTCATCCTGATTGTAGCCAGTAATAGTATAAATCCCAACCAAATTGGTTACAGAAACAGGTGAATACATTTTTTTATTTTGCTGATTTGTAGTTAAATTTCATTTCAACTTCCTCTTTTCCCTCATCTTTAAAAATAACATAAATATTTAATTCATCCTCATTAATTTTCTCAAAAGTAAGTCCGTCGAAATAGACTTTATTTTTTTCAATTTTAACAAGTGGAAACTCAATGGATTGGTCTTTTTCTTCCCAACCTTTTAAATCTTTGTCAAAATGTTTAATACGAAGTAAAAGGCTTTCGTTTTCTTCGGTAATAGTGCATAATTCATAAAACTGAACAATTTCATTCACTACTAATTTAAAAGATCCCATCATAGATTTTCCTAGTGGAGCAGTCCATATTTCTTCAGTTATTCCACCTAAAGCTTCACCTTGCCAATTACCGGCAATCCAAGCAACATCATTTATTGAAGCAGCTGGGCTATCTTTATCTTCTAATGTTAACGTATTTTGAGATATTAATGTAGTAGAAACTATAAATAATAATAAGGCTAAATAGTTTTTCATTTTTGAATTTTTAAAATTACTTGACTAAACTAATGTTATTTATTAAGAAAAACAATTACTTAGTTGTTACTAAATAATCTTTTAATTCTTTATATGTAGAAATTTTAATTGAAATCTTTTCCTTATCAATTACATTTTTTATTTGTTGTGGATACTCAATAGATTCATTTAATACAGGCTCTACTATATCTAAAAACTTAACAGGGTGCGCAGTTTCTATAAATATACCCTGACCTTTGTTATTTTTAAAGTATTTCTTTAAACCTAAATACCCAACTGCACCATGAGGATCTGCAATATAATCGGATTTTTTCTTTATTTCTTTCATTGCTTCTCGTGTTTCGTCATCTGAAAAGGAATAAGAGGTAAGATGTTTTTTCATCTCTTTGTCAGTGCCATAAATTTCCTGAATTCTAACAAAATTACTAGGATCACCTACGTCCATAGCATTTGAAATAGTTTGTTTAGAAGGTTTTGCAGTATAAACTCCAGTTTCAAAATAATTTGGAACAATATCGTTTGCATTAGTTGCTGCAATAAATTGTTTAACAGGCAAGCCTAATTGTTGTGCCATAACACCAGCACAAATATTTCCAAAATTACCACTTGGAACAGAAAACACAAGATCTTTCTTTTTGTTCTTCAATTGTTTAAAGGCAAAAAAGAAATAAAACATTTGGGGTAACCAACGTGCTACATTAATAGAATTTGCAGAAGTTAAATTTCTTTGTGAAGTAAGTTCCTCATCTAAAAAAGCCTTTTTTACCATTGCTTGGCAATCGTCAAAAGTACCATTAACTTCTAATGCTTTAATATTTTGACCTAAAGTAGTGAGTTGTTTTTCTTGTACATTACTAACCTTTCCACTTGGGTATAAAATTACCACGTCAACACCCTCAACTCCTAAAAAACCACTAGCAACGGCTCCTCCCGTATCTCCAGAAGTTGCAACCAAAACAGTTACTTTTGTTGCTTCTTTGTCTTTGTTGAAATATCCAAAACAACGTGCCATAAACCGAGCGCCAACATCTTTAAAAGCCATTGTTGGCCCATGAAATAATTCTAATGTTGCAATGTTTTTTTTGATTGGTATAACTGGGAAGTCAAAACTTAATGTATCTTCAATAATTTCTTTTAATTCTTTTTCAGGAATTTCATCACCTATAAATTGTTTAATTACTTCATAAGCAATTTCAGTATTATTAAAATATTCAATATGATTAAAAAAACCTTTTGCTAAAGGCGTAATACTTTCTGGAAAATACAAACCTTTATCTGGTGCAAGTCCTTTTACAACTGCATCTTTAAAAGATACATTTGGTGCTTTTTTATTTAAACTATAGTATTGCATTGACTATTTTCTGTTTATTTATTGAATTGTTGTTACGTTTATAGATTCTTGCCTTCGCATGGATGACAACAACAAACTTAATAACTTTTATTATTATATTTCTTTTATTCCCTGTTTATTAACTTTAGAAACGTGTATGTCATATTCAATTCCAACTTTTTCATAGACACTTTTCATTGCTTCTGCAACTTTTAAAGCCGTTTTTTCACCTTTACTTAATGCAAATATTGAAGGTCCAGAACCAGAAATTCCACAACCTAAGGCTCCGGCATTTAAAGATTGCTGTTTTACAGCATCAAAAGCAGGAATTAGAATAGAACGAATAGGTTCTATAATATAATCTTCTAAAGAACGCCCAATTAATTCGTAATCTTCAGTATATAAACCACTTATTAAACCTCCAACATTTCCCCATTGTTTAATAGCATCTTTTAAAGGAATATTTGTTTTTAATATTTCGCGAGCATCAGAAGTTTTTACTTCAATTTGCGGATGAATTACTGTTGCATATAATTCTGAAGGTGTATGTATGCTAATAATGTCTAACGGATTATAACTTCTAACCAATGTAAAACCACCAAAAAGGGCAGGAGCAACATTATCTGCATGCGCAACTCCAGTGGCCAAGCGTTCACCTTCCATTGCAAAACGTACTAAATCTGTTGAGTTAAAAGGATTTCCTAATAATTTATTTATTGCCCAAACGGCCCCGGCAGAACTTGCAGCACTACTTCCAATACCACTTCCAGGTTTTATACGTTTGTCAATTTCAATTTCAAAACCAAATTCACTTTCCGTTTCGGCTAATAAAGCTAAAGCGGCAACTCCAGCAACATTATTATGCGTTTCTAAAGGCAAATTTTGACCAATAATTTTAGTAATTGTCACACCTTTTTTTGAGACTTTACGTACAATCATTTCATCACCGACATTATCTAATGCCAAGCCAAGTACATCAAAACCACAAGATACGTTGGCGATAGTTGCAGGTGCAAATATTTTTAGTTCTTCATTCTTCATTATTAACTCTTCATTATTAATTAGTTATTTCCAATTCTAATAATATCAGCAAATAGACCGGAAGCAGTAACATCTGCACCAGCACCAGCACCTTTAATAATTAGTGGTTGTACAGGATATCTATCAGTAAAAAATAATACAATATTATCACTTCCATCTAAGTTATAAAACGGATGATCGGATGGGATTTCTTGTAAACCAACTTTAGCTTTTCCGTTGTCAAATTCTGCAACAAACTTTAATCTACAATTATTTGCAGCAGCTTTTTTATAGATTTTGTTGAAATGTTCAGCTTCTAATTTTAGGGTTTTTAAAAATTCTGGAACTGTATCTGCAGCCAATGAAGATTTTGGTAAGAAAGAATCATTTTCAATATCGTCTAATTCTAATTGTGTGCCGCTTTCTCGAGCTAAAATTAAAATCTTACGCATTACATCTACACCACTTAAATCTATACGAGGGTCTGGCTCTGTATAGCCTTCAATTCCAGCTTGTTCAACTACATTATAAAAAGAATTTTCTTCATTAAAATTGTTAAATACAAAGTTTAAACTTCCAGATAACACAGCTTGAATTTTATTAACTTTATCACCAGATACAATTAAGTTTTTTAACGTGTCAATTATTGGTAATCCAGCACCTACATTTGTTTCAAATAAGAAAGGAGCGTTGTACTCACGTGCTAATTGTTTTAAATGTAAATAGTTAGTATAATTAGAAGAACAGGCAATTTTATTACACGTTACAACTGCAACACTTTCCTTTAAATAACTAGCATATAATTTAGAAATATTTTCGTTTGCAGTATTGTCTATAAAAATACTATTTCTGTGGTTTAAATCGGTTACTTTTTGATGAAACAAATCCATATTTAAAGCTGACCCTTTTTCTAAAGCTGGTTTCCAGTTTTCTAAATCGATACCATCTTCATTAAATACCATTTTTTTAGAATTTGTTAAAGCGATTACACGTACTTGTAATCTTAAATTCTTTAGTAAATAGGCTTGTTGTTGTTTAATTTGTTCCAGTAATTTTCCACCTACATTTCCAACGCCAACTACAAATAAATTTAACTGCTTTGTTTGGTTTTCAAAGAATTCTGAATGTAAGGTGTTTAACGCTTTTTTTATGTCTTTATGCAAAATTACAGCTGAAATATTTTTTTCAGAAGCACCTTGAGCAATAGCTCTAATATTTACATTATTTCTTCCTAAAGTGCTAAACATTTTACCACTAATACCTTGGTGACTTTTCATATTATCACCAACCAAAGCAATAATAGCATTGTTTTCTTCAACAATTACAGGATCAATTTTAGCG
Source organism: uncultured Flavobacteriaceae bacterium (assembly GCA_965367745.1). Lineage (GTDB taxonomy): Bacteria > Bacteroidota > Bacteroidia > Flavobacteriales > Flavobacteriaceae > Lutibacter. The sequence goes on from CBDUKG010000022.1 coordinate 24,951, forward strand.
TGCTCAATTTCGTAACTAAATTCTGTGTCAATTGCATTTTTAGCTTTTATCGCATCATTATTACTTATTGCAAAACAAATTGAATGTTCTGATGACGCTTGGGTAATTAATGAAACATTAATTTTTTCTAAAGATAGTGCTTCAAACAAACGTTTAGAAATTCCTGGAATACCAATCATTCCACTACCTTCTAACGTAATTAATGCCATATTTTCTATATGACTAATCCCTTTAATTGGATTGTTGTTAGATGATTCTTTTGTAATTAAAGTCCCTTCAGCATCTGGTTCAAAAGTGTTTTTTATACAGATAGGTATTTCTTTTTTAAGTACTGGTTGAATGGTTGGTGGGTATAATACTTTTGCTCCAAAATGCGATAATTCCATAGCTTCTTGATATGAAATATTTGGTATTGGAAATGCTTCACGTACAAATTTTGGATTTGCAGTATACATTCCACTTACATCTGTCCAAATTTCTAATACAGAAGCATTTGTTGCAGCTGCAATTATTGCTGCAGTATAATCTGAACCACCACGACCTAACGTAGAAACTTCTCCATTTTCTGTTTTAGCCACAAAACCTGGAAGCACTACAATTTTAGAATTGTTTTGCTTGAAAAATGCTTCAATGTTAGCTGTTGTTTTTGAAAATAACACGGCAGCGTTTGAAAAATTATTATTAGTAACAATCAGTTCTTGTGAATTTTTTAAAACAGCATCTAAATTGTTGTTTTGCATTGCATTTGCAATAATAAATGAAGAAAATAATTCTCCAAAACTCACAATTTTATCAGAAGTTTTATTAGATAATTCATTAATTAAAAAGACACCTTCTAGCGTGTTTTCTAATTTATTTAACATTTTTTTTATCTCTCCAAACACACTACTTTGGTTATTTATAGGGATTAATTCTCTTACAACCTGAACATGTTTTTCTTCTATAGTTTCAAAAGTTTTTATATAATCTTTATTGCCACTACAGGCTAAATTACCAGCTTCTAACAATAAATCTGTGACACCGCCAAGTGCAGAAACCACTACAGCAACCTTATTTTTATTAGCACTATCTTTTACGATACTAATTACCTTGTTTATATTTTCTGAAGATGCTACCGATGAGCCTCCAAATTTTAATACTTTCATATTAATGTTTTATAATGAATTTTTTGAATTGTATTTTTTGTTTTCAAAATAGTGAAAACGAATGTGTACGGATGATATGATAGAATAAAACCCCTAAAGGGTTGTTGTAGTAGTTGTAGCAATAATTAAGCTGCGCATTTGAATTGCGTTTTGTATAAACTTATATGTTTTTGCTATTTGCATTGGGTAAAATTAACTTTTTTTTTAAAACCACAACAATTTTATGTGAATTTTACTAAAATTTTATTATTCACTTAAAAAAACTAAACTCTCAACATTATTTTAAAGAACTTTTTGTGAATAACAAAAAACTCCGAAGCTGAATTCGGAGTTTTAATTATTTTTATAAATCTATTATTACTTGATTTTGCAATAAATCTTCAAAAGATTCCTCTTTTCTAATAAGGTAATCTATTCCTTCATACACTAAAACTTCCGCAGGCCTATATCGTGAATTGTAGTTAGAAGCCATTGAAAAACAATAGGCACCAGCATTGTTAAAACACAATATATCTCCTTCTCTAATTTCACTAATTCTTCGGTTAGAGCCAAAGGTATCAGTTTCACAAATATAACCTACAACCGAGTAATAACGTTCGCGTCCAGTTGGATTTGAAACATTGTGAATATGATGATAAGAATCGTACATCATAGGACGGATTAAATGATTAAATCCAGAATCTATACTTGCAAAAACGGTAGAAGTTGTTTGTTTTACAACGTTAACTTTTGCTAAAAACGAACCAGCTTCACTCACTAAAAATTTTCCTGGTTCAAACATTAAGGTTAAATCCTTTCCATAATCTTTACAAAATTTATTGAATCGTTTTGTTAAACGCTCACCTAATTCCTCAATATTTGTTGAAATATCGCCTTCTTTATAGGGTACTTTAAAACCGCTACCTAAATCTATAAAATCAAGATTTTTAAAATCTTTTGCTGAATTGAAAATAATTTCAGTTGCTGCTAAAAATACATCAATGTCTAAAATATCTGAACCTGTATGCGTATGAATACCGTTAATTTTCATTCCAGTATTTTCTATAACACGTTTAATAAGTGGAATTTGATGAATAGAGATTCCAAATTTTGAATCGATATGTCCTACAGAAATTTTATGATTTCCACCCGCCATAATATGTGGATTGATACGTACACAAACTGGAGTGTTAGGGTAGTGGTGACCAAATTGTTCTAAAATAGAGAGATTATCTATATTTATTTGAACACCAAGCTTGGCAACTTCTTCAATTTCTTCTAAAGAAACACCGTTTGGAGTAAAAATAATAGACTCAGGTGCAAAACCTGCTGTTAATCCTAACTTTACTTCTTGAATAGAAACTGTATCAATTCCTGAATTTAATTTTTTAAATAATTTTAAAATACTAACATTCGTATTTGCCTTTACTGCGTAATTTAACTTCAAATTTTTTACACCTTTAAAAGCGTTTATAATTCGATTGTATTGCGAAGTAATTTTTTCAGCGTTGTAAACATACAACGGACTTCCATATTTTTCAGAAAGTGAAACTAATAACTGATTATCCATTCATTTTTATTTGAGAGCCAAAAATAGAAAATGCTTTTAGTTATTAAAATATATTTATACAAAATAACAATATTTAACAGTTTGTTAAATTTGAAGTTTATGAGTTGTTCTTAAATAGCAAACAAATCGAACGTAGTTTCAGCTAATTGTTCTTTTTTGAGATTATATATAGTGTCGGTATTATTTTTAAGGTAGTAATTTAAAATTCGCTTAATATCATTATTATCTTTTTGGGAGGTTATAATTTTATTATAATCGTCAACATTTTCAAGTTGCTCCGATTCATTTGCATAGCCGAACCCTTTATAAATTCCATTCAAAATAAGTATATAAGCATATTCATTTTCTGTTCTACCAGCCTCCTTTATTATGAAGTTTTCAGATTTAAATTTAACGGATTCAATGGCTTTTAATACTCTTTTATTATAGCTTTTAGCAGTTTCTTCATCTTTACAAATACCTTTACATTGCTTTATTTGGTAATGAAAACAAGTTGTAACATTGGTTTGTAAATGGCAATATTTAGGGCATAATTCAAAAGTTTCACATAATTTTTCTAAAAATAATCTGCACTCCGTAAGATTGTAAAATTTAAGTAATGGATTCGAAATTAATTTTAATCGGTTGTGTGCTAAATGGAGTACGCCATTTCTATCTTCATAACTAAATAAACCAATAACTTCATTAGATCGTCTTTGGGCTCTGTTAAATTTTGGATATATTTTTTTAATTTCAGAAGATTCAAGCAATAAAGCAACTAATTCGCTACCTGTTTCTTCAAAAGTTACATTAGCAATTTCTAAACACATTGTCACTTCCTTTTTTGATTTATCATAAAAATGACTGACAACACGTTGTTTTATATTGTTTGCTTTTCCAACATAAATAATTTCACTCTTTATGTTTTTAAAATAATATACACCTGATTTTTCTGAAAGATTATCAATAATTTCTTTAGGAAGCATAGGAGGCAGCGTTGCTTGGCGTGAACGCGGCTTTAAAAACGAATTTATAGTGCTTAGTGTGGTGTCTATTTTTAACAGTTTTTCAAATAGAATTGTGGTAGCTTCTGCATCACCCTTTGCTCTATGTCTGTCTTTTATTACAATATTTTGAGAACTGCAAAGTGCCCCTAAACTATACGATTTTAATCCTGGAATTAATTTGCGCGATAAACGAATAGTACATAGTTTTTTTCGCTTAAACTCAAAACCTAGATCTTTAAATTCTTTGTTGATAATATTAAAATCAAAATTTACATTGTGCGCTACAAAAATGCAATCTTCAGTTATCTCTTGAATTTTTTTTGCAACTTCAAAAAACTTTGGTGCGTTTCCGACCATAGCATTCGTAATTCCAGTTAGATTTGTAATAAAAGGAGGGATAACACATTCAGGATTTACGAGTGTAGTATATTCATCAATAATTTTTTTACCATTGAAAATAAAGATAGAAATTTCTGTTATTTTTGAGCTATGCCCGGTAGTTTCTATATCAACAATTGCGTACATTTAATTTATTGATTTTTTAAGTTCTTTTAATTCAACGCCTAATTGCGTTAACATATTTGCAATACTGCTGATTTTTAATTCTTGTTCATCGTATTCTTGAGTATTAATACTGCAAGTAAATTCCCATAATTCTAAAACTTCATCAATGTGCACATAATAAGGATCGTATTTTTTATTATCTGAAGCTAGAAGCAGCATATTATGTTCGTCCATTTTATCAAAAACACGTTTGTATACAATACCATCATTTAATGTAATAATAATGTACGTTTTACCATTTTTTAAATCTCTAATATTTTCAATAAATCGTGCAACTACATAAGAACCACTTTTAACAGGAAGCATAGAATCTCCTTTAATTGGAAATGCTCTATGTGTTCCAGTTGGTAAAAATGGCAATTTAATTTTATTTAAATGTTCAATATATTCTGGGTCTGAATAACCTCTTAAATAACCTGCGGAAGCTTCAACAGGAATAATTTCTATTAAATCTTCATTTTCACTATCAACTGTTATAGGAAATAATAATCTTTTACTTCCAATTTTCAGAAAATTTAAATCAGTTGCTTTTGTTAAATTATTTTTAGCCAATAAGTCAATAGAAATATCAAAAAAGTCTGATAGTTCCATTAAAAAATCAATGGAAGGCATTGCTCTATTTTCTTCATAAGAACTAATTCTTGAGCGTGAAACGTTTAGTTTTTCTGCGAATTGCTCTTGCGTTAACCCTTTTAAGGTTCTAAGATGTTTTATATTTTTTGATAAAAAATTCATATTGCTAAATTTGTAAGCTTAATTTGCTAATAATTTTAGCTAATATACTAAAATTATATATAAATTATAATGATTTTAGAAAATGTTGAAATTTTAAATTAAACCTAAGGAACCTGGGATTTGGTAGAACCATACATAAAAATATAAGATATTTTAGTATGATATTTTTGAATAAAAATGTAAATTTGGATGTATATTTTTTACTGATAATACTTTTTGAGACTCTAATTTTTAGTATTTGTAAAAATATTTCAATTATAAATTAATTCATTTTAAAAAGATATAAAACTTAAATTTAAAATACTATGGCAAAAACAATTAAAGGTACAATTGCGATATTAACAGGTGGAGGAGATGTTCCAGGTTTAAACCCTGCAATTAGAGCAATAACAATTCGTGCAATACGTGAAGGTTACAGAGTTATTGGTTTACGAAGAGGTTGGGCAGGAATTGTTGAACTTATACAAGATAAAAAGGCAGATAATAGCAATAATTTTGTGGAGCTTACACAAATAATTGTAAATAGAGCAGGACGCACAGGTGGTACTTTTTTACATAGTTCAAGAACGCGCCCAAGTCATTTGCCAAAAGCAAATGTTCCTAAGCATTTACAAGATACCTATAAAGAAGAATATAATGATTTAACGAAAGTTGTTTTAGATAATTTAAACTATTTAGGTGTAGATTACTTAATTCCGATTGGAGGTGATGATACTTTAAGTTATGCTGTTAGATTGTATAAAGAAGGTGTAAAAGTTGTTGCAATTCCTAAAACTATGGATAATGATGTTCCTGGAACGGATTATTGTATTGGTTTTAGTACATGTATTACAAGAACTATAAATATGACTAATACTTTAAGAACTTCTGCAGGTTCTCATGAGCGATTTTTAGTATTAGAAGTATTTGGTAGATATGCAGGTTATACGGCAATGTTACCAACAATGGCAGGAGCTGCAAACCGTTGTGTAATTCCAGAATTTAAGTTTAATATAGATAACCTGACAGAACGTTTAATGGAAGATAGAAATGAAAATCCAAGTAAATATTCTGTAGTTTTAGTTTCGGAAGGCGCTATGTTTGAAGGTGGAGAAATGGTGTTTAAAGATGGTGAAAAAGATCAGTTTGGACATGCAAAACTTGGAGGTATTGGAGAATTAGTTTCTCAGCGTTTAAAAGAATTATCACCAAAATACAACAACGGTAAAAAAGTAAATGTAATCAATCAAAAATTAGGATATTTAGTTAGAGGTGGTGATCCAGATGCTATTGATTCTATTGTACCTATGGCTTATGGAAATTTAGCTTTAGATTTAGTATTAAAAGGTGTTCACGGTAGATTGGTAGTCTTAAAAAATGGACGTTATGACAATGTTCCTATTGATGTTGTTACTGGAGAATCTAAAGTGGTAAATATTGAAAAATTCTATAATACTGATAGACTTTGCCCAAAATATAATAGTTTTGAAATGAATCCGTTATTTATTATGACGAGCGATTAATTTTTTAATTATTCCAGTTTTTATAATTATAAAAAAATCCTTGTAAAATTGTTAGTTTTCAATTTTACAAGGATTTTTATTTAGAGTTCGAAGAACAATTATTTAAATAGAAGCTCTTACTTTCCGATACAGAAATTAGCAAAAATGTTCCCTAATAAATCTTCGGTAGTCACTTCAC
>CBDUKG010000023.1:0-31119 GCA_965367745.1 uncultured Flavobacteriaceae bacterium
AATGGCATATTATTTCTCGCGAAGACGGAACCTTACAAATTGTAAAAACAGTTTTAGAAGGTCCAACAGCTGTTGCGTTATATTTAAAATAAAAAAAGCGCCTCTCGAAAGAGGCACTTAACAAAATTTGGGGCTAAAATAATTTTAACCAACCTAAATTTCTACTAACCTTTAATTGGACACACAATTTATTAATAGGTCACATATTTTTTATAAAATTTACAAACCTCTTTCTTTTTGAATTTGTTCGTAGGCTTTTTGCACTTGTTTAAATTTATCTTCTGCGCCTTTTACGTGTTCATCTCCTAAATGTTGTAATTTATCTGGATGGTATTTTTTAACCATTTTTCTATAGGCTTTTTTTAACTCATCATTGCTAGCAGACTTTTCAATTTCTAATATTCTATAAGCACTTTCAGAGCTATCATAAAACATAGCTTTTATGGATTCAAAATCTTGTTGACTAATATATAAATAACCAGCAATTGTTTTTATAGCATTTACTTCGGCTTCAATAACCGCTCCGTCGGCTTTAGCAAGTCCAAATAAAAAGTGCAGTAATTGCAAACGTGTTGCGTGGGTTGTATTCTGACGAATTTGCATACAAATTTGTCGTGTAGAAATATTGTTGTTTTTTATAAATCCCTTAAATAGTTTAAAAGCATTATTGGCTCTTTCTTCGCCATACATATTTTTAAAATGCAACCTCACATAAGATAATTCACGTTGATCTATTTTACCATCTGCCTTTATAACAACTGCTGAAAGCAATAATAAACTTATTTCAAAATCGCCCGATTGCGAACTTCTACTTGATGTTGAATAAGTGCTTGCACGCTGCACATCACCAGCTGTAAATCCTTCAATAAAATTTCCAACTACATATCCTAAAACACTTCCTATTGGCCCACCAACTGCAAAACCCAGTCCGGCACCCAACCATTTAATAAAATTTGCCATATTATTTTTTTCAATTCACAAATATACATTGAAATATTAGGATAGCTAAAGTAAGCTTTGGTTACACTTGTTAAAAGTTTAATAAACTTTTAGTAATTAAACCCTTATATTTGCGACAAATTACGTCTAACAAAAAAATTAAAAATATGTATCCACCAGAATTAGTAAGGCCAATGCAGCAAGAATTAGAAAATGCAGGTTTTATATCATTACACACAGCTCAAGAAGTTGAACAAGTATTAAAAAATGAAGGAACAACTTTGGTAGTAGTAAACTCGGTTTGTGGTTGTGCTGCTGGTACTTGTAGACCTGGAGCAGTAGCTTCATTACAAGCTGACAAAGTGCCAAATAATTTAGTAACCGTATTTGCGGGAGTTGACGCTGAAGCAACTGGAAAAGCAAGAGAATTTATGATTCCTTTTCCTCCATCTTCACCAGCAATTGCATTATTTAAAGATGGTGTTTTAGTTCATATGCTAGAACGTCATCATATTGAAGGAAGACCAGCTGAAGTTATTGCTTCTAATTTAGCAGGAGCTTACGAAGAGTTTTGTTAAAAATATTTTAAATTATTAAATTAAAAATCCATTCTGTTTTGAATGGATTTTTTTTTATTTTTAAAAAATGAATAAAGAACAAATAATTTCTAATACTGTATCCTTTGTAAAAGAAACATTAAAAAATGCCGAAGGCGGTCATGATTGGTTTCATATTTTACGTGTTTGGAACAATGCAAAACTCATAGCTAAAAACGAACAAGTTGCTATTTTTATAGTTGAACTTGGCGCTTTATTGCATGATATTGCAGATTCAAAATTTCACAATGGAGATGAAACTGTAGGTCCGAAAGTAGCAAGGGCGTTTTTAGAAAGCGAAAAAGTACCTGAAGAAATTATACTTCATATTGAAAAAATAATCACCAACATTTCATATAAAGGAGGGAATTTTAAACAAAATTTCACTTCTCCAGAATTAGATGTTATACAAGATGCAGATAGGCTAGATGCCATTGGCGCAGTTGGTATTGCGCGCTGTTTTAATTATGGAGGTTTTAAAAATAGACAGCTTTACAATCCTGAAATTGCTCCAAACTTAAACATGACTAAAGAGGAATATAAAAATTCTGATACGCCAACTATCAATCATTTTTACGAAAAATTATTATTGCTAAAAGACAAAATGAATACCGTTTCGGGTAAAACAATTGCTGAAGAACGTCATCAATATATGATAAACTTTCTTCAGCAGTTTTATAATGAATGGGAAGGGAAATCTTAAGTTAAAAACAAGCTCCATTTTTAACCGTTTTTCTTACTATTTTTTATTTAGAAAATAACTTTACTATATCATTTCCATTAGCTAATAAAAGTAGTGCAATTAAAATTAAAAATCCTGTAATTTGCGCGTACTCTAAAAACTTATCGTTTGGCTTTCTACCAGTAATCATTTCATACAAGGTAAATACTACATGGCCACCATCTAAAGCGGGAATTGGTAGTAAATTCATAAACCCAAGCATTATTGATAAAAATGCGGTAATACTCCAGAAAGATTGCCAACTCCATTTTGCTGGGAAAATATTTCCAATGGCAATAAAACCACCAATACTTGTTGCACCTTTTTTGGTAAATACGTATTTAAATTGAGTTATATAATCTTTTAAAGTCCATATAGCTAAAGAGTTTCCTTTTGATATACTTTCTAAAAAACTATAATCTTTATGCTGAACATCTACGCCACTTTGTCTATAATTTGAAACACCAATTGTTCTATCTTCATTTGGAACTATTGATATTATTTCAGAAACGCCATTTCTTTCAACTTCAACTGTTAGTTTATCTTCAGTAGAATTTGCAGCAATTTCAGAAAAATCTTGCCAAAAAACTACTGGTGTATTATTAATCGAAATTATTCTATCGTTCTTTAAAATTCCAGATAATTCTGCTGGAGAACCTACAATAACTGTATCAATTACTGGATTTGTTCTAATTTTAAAAGGTTCCATAACCCCTTTTTCCCACATTATACTTCCTATATCTTCTGGAATAGCAATAGTTGCTTTTTTTCCATCTTGATGAATTACATCTAAAGAAGTAATACCTCTTAGAAATAAATGCTTATTAACATCTGTAACATCTAAAGGCTCTGCCCCATTAAATTTTGTAATAACATCACCATCTTTAAACCCTAATTGTTTAAAAGTTTCGTGCACAGCAAACCCATTTTTTACACCTTCAGGTTTTACAAAATCTATTCCCCAAACAAAGGTGATCATAATGTAAATAAGAATTCCTAAAATAAAATTAACTGTAACACCACCCAGCATTATAATTAAACGTTGCCAAGCTGGTTTAGATCTAAATTCCCAAGGTTGCGCTGGTTGTTTTAGTTGTTCGGTATCCATACTTTCATCAATCATACCAGATATTTTTACATATCCACCTAAAGGAATCCAGCCAATACCATAAACGGTATCTCCAATTTTCTTTTTAAATAAAGAGAATTTATAATCAAAAAATAAGTAAAATTTTTCTACTCGTGTTTTAAATATTTTTGCAGGAATAAAATGCCCTAATTCGTGCAGCACAATCAAAAACGATAAACTTAAAATGAATTGTGTAGCTTTTATTAATATTTCCATAAATGTATTTTCTTGTGTCTATAACTATTTGTTTTTAAAGGTCACATGCTGTTCGCTATTTGTAATTATAGTTGGCGATAAACTTTTTTGCACGCTCGTTTCAAAATAAAATCGCACAAATGTACGGTTTTAAATACAGTTTTAAAAAGCGATTAATTAGGTAAATCAACCTTTTAACAAACATTTAGAATAGTTAGGTAACTAATATGTCTAATTGTACTAAATTTGTGTTTTAATTTTGCAAATAAAAATGGATTTAAAATTCTTTAAAAAATCGGTTCCTACATTAATTATTATGGCATTTTTTTCTATAATAATGATTTATGCTATTTATTCGCTATTAACACCTGAAAAAAAACTACCAGTTTACAATCCTGCAGATGTAAATCCAAGATTGGTTGATGAAAGTTTGGTACACATTAGAAGAAATCATAAAGTTTTAGATTTTAAACTTATCAATCAAAATGGTGATACTATTACACAAGAAGCTTATAAAGACAAAATTTATGTAGCTGATTTTTTCTTCACTCGGTGTATGACTATTTGCCCGGTTATGACAAACAATATTGGTAAATTACAGGATGTTTTTATAAATGATGATGACGTTAAATTTATATCACATTCCGTAACTCCAATTATGGATAGTGTTCCAGTTTTAAAACAATACGCTATAGATAAAGGCGTAATAGATAGTAAATGGAATATTACAACAGGCCCTAAAAAACATATTTACGACCTAGCTAGAAAAAGTTATTTCGCTGTTTTAGATGAAGGTGATGGTGGTTTACAAGATTTTATTCATACCGAAAACTTTATTTTAGTTGATAAAAAGCGTCAGATTAGAGGTTTTTATGATGGAACAGATAATGAAGACATCCAACGCTTAATTGCGGATATTAAACTTTTACAAAGCCAATCTAAGAATTAATGATAATTGTCATTGTTTAGAATGATTCTAATTTAGTATATTTGCTTATTATTTAAAATCATTCTTAATAATGCTAAGAACAATTGCAAATTTAAAAATTGGAGAGAAAGCTTTTATAGAAAAACTTTGTCTAGAAAACATTCCTCTAAAATTGCTTGAAATGGGTTGTTTACCTGGAATTGAGGTGCAATTAATTCAAATAGCACCAATGCATGACCCTCTATATATTAAAGTAAATGGTAGTCACTTAGCAATTAGAAAAGAAACAGCAGAAAAAATATCAATTGTTAATTTCTAACAAATAATGAGTGTTAACAATCCGGTAAAAGTTGCTTTAATTGGAAATCCAAATACTGGAAAAACTTCACTATTTAATCAACTTACTGGTTTAAAACAAAAAGTTGGGAATTACCCTGGAATTACTGTTGAAAAAAAACAGGGTTTTTGTAAATTAAATGAAACTACTAAAGCTTTAATAACCGATTTACCTGGAACTTATAGTATCAATCCAACATCAATGGATGAAACCTTGGTTTTAGACAGTCTTTTAAACGAAAAAAACGATACTTTTCCAGATGCAATTATTGTAGTTGTTGATATAGAAAATATAAAACGCAACTTACTTCTATTTACACAAATAAAAGATTTAAGAATTCCTACAATATTGGTTATCAATATGGTAGACCAAATGGAACGCAAAGGAATTAAAATAAATGTGCCTTTGTTAGAAACACAATTAAAAACAAAAATTGTTTTAACAAGTGCGCGTAAAAAAATTGGTATTGAGCAAATTAAAACTGCTATTTTAGATTATAAAAATTTAAATACAGCCCCAATTAGCAACATCACAGATAGAATTGATAAAGATTATTTCACAAATTTAAAAAATGCTTTTAAAGAATTTCCACTATACAAATCCTGGTTATTAATTACTCAAATACAAGAATTTGATTTTTTAAGTGTTCAACAAAAAGCGTTAGTATTAAAATTTAGGGAAGATTTATCCTGCATAAAACGTTATCAGCACAAAGAAACCATTTTAAGATATCAAATTATTAATGATGTTTTAAAAGAATCGTTTATTGTAGATACTTCAAAAGCTACTGACTTACGTGGAATTTTAGACCGTATACTAACACATAAAGTATTTGGCTATATAATATTTGCATTAATATTATTATTTATTTTTCAAGGTATTTTTGAGTGGGCTAGTTACCCAATGGATTTAATTGATACAGCTTTTGCAAGTTTAAGTTCTTGGGTAAAAACGGTAATGCCACCTGGAACTTTTACAAATTTAATTGCAGAAGGTATTATTCCTGGTATTGGTGGTATAATTATTTTTATTCCACAAATAGCTATCTTATTTACGTTTATTTCCATTTTAGAAGAGACCGGCTACATGAGTCGTGTAGTATTTTTAATGGATAAAATAATGCGAAAATTTGGGATGAGCGGAAAAAGTGTTATCCCTTTAATTTCAGGTACTGCTTGTGCAATTCCTGCGATTATGGCTTCTAGAAACATAAGTAGCTGGAAGGAACGGTTAATTACTATTTTAGTAGTACCGTTTACAACGTGTTCGGCCAGATTGCCCGTGTACGCAATTTTAATTGCTTTAATAATTCCAAACAAAGCTGTTTTTGGTATTCTTAATTTACAAGGCCTAACAATGATGGCATTGTACTTATTAGGTTTTACTGCAGCAATTTTATCCTCTATTCTATTACATAAAGTATTAAAAATAAATACTAAAAGTTTGTTTGTTATAGAAATGCCAAACTATAAAATTCCTTCAATAAAAAATATTTTTTATGAAGTAGTTGAAAAAACAAAAGCGTTTATTTTTGGTGCTGGTAAAATTATATTGGCCCTTTCAATAGTATTATGGTTTTTAGCTTCAAACGGACCAACAACTTTTAAAAATGCTGAACAAACGGTTACTTCTAAAATTGAAAATAAAGATATTTCAACAAAAGAACTTCAAAAAAAGATAGCATCCTATAAATTAGAAAATTCGTATATTGGGTATATGGGAAAAGCTATTGAACCTGCTATTAAGCCTATGGGTTACGATTGGAAAATTGGAATTGCATTAATTAGTTCTTTTGCTGCTCGTGAAGTTTTTGTAGGTGCTTTGGCAACTATTTATAATGTGGATAGTGATGACGAAGATGTAAGCACTATAAAACAGCGAATGGCTGCTGAAATTAATCCAGAAACTGGAGAAAAAAGATTTAATATCCCGACAGGGATTTCATTACTACTATTTTACGCATTTGCAATGCAATGCATAGGAACTTTGGCTATTGTAAAAAGAGAAACTAACAGTTGGAAATGGCCAATACTACAATTAGTAGGTATGGGTATTTTAGCCTATATATCAGCGTTTTTAGCCTTTAATATTTTAAGTTAATGCAAGACATTTTAGTTTATATAGCCCTAGGTTTAGCCATCGGATTTTTAGTTAAAAAGTATTTTTTTAAATCTAAAAAGAAAGGTGATTGCAATACCAATTGTGGTAGCTGTTAATCTGTTATATTTTAAATTACAACAAAAATAGTATTTCACTGTTTTGGCAACTACGATCTTGAAGAAATAATAGTATTCATAAAAAAACTCTGAAATTCTTTAAATTACTCCTTAATTATAAAGGTAATAATGAATTTCAGAGCTTTTTAAATTGCTTCTTTAAAAGTGTATTAGTAACTAATTTACAAACTTAGCCACATTTTGCCAAGGTCCTCCATTAATAACATCAATACCTTGTTGTTTTAAAAATGAAGTTGCTTGTCCGCTTCTTGCGCCACTTCTACAAACAGCGATTACTTTTTTATTTAATGCCTTAATTTCATTAACTTTTGATGGAATTGAATTTAAAACAATATTTTTTGAGCCGTTAACATGACCACCTTCATACTCTCCTATTGTTCTAACATCTATTACTACTGCTCCATCTTTTAAATATTCTTCAATTGATGTGGCGCTAGTACCTCCTCCAAATAATCCGAAAAAACTCATTCTTTTTATATTTATATTTTGCGCAAATATAAGTTATAATATATAAAATTTGGTAACTGGTGTTACTAATTATTCTTTACGATTAACTTTAAACCATCCTCTAATAAACGCGCATAATCCTCATTATGTTTAAGTTGCATTAAATAATTATATATTTCATCACTTAAATTTGTTTTTAAATTATGTGTTAATTCATACATTTCTAAGGGTAAAAGCCATTCATTTGAATAGGAATCTTTTAAAACTCCCAAAATTGATTGCATTCTTTTAGTTACTACCTTATTAGAACGCATTTCAGCTATTTCAGCATACATTTTATGAAGTTCTAATTCCTTTTCTGAATAGGTAATTTTATGAGTTTTAGTTTCAGAAACCTGTCCCATAATTTTAAAAGACTGCGCATCAGCTGGTCCCGCATACGCCGAAACAATTTCTTTACCAATTGCCATATCGTAAATTCCCCATTCTGGTTTAAACAACACTGTATCGTTATGAGTTACGGTACAATTTTTAAATGAAATCAATAATATTTTTCCTTTTAAATCACGTTTTCCAGTAATAACTTCTCCTTCAACTTTTATATTTCCTTCAAACAATAAGGTTGTTTTTAACCCTTCGTAAATACCATACACCTCCAAATCTTTTGGAAACATATTTTCAATTGCTAAATTTATTCCTTTTAGTTTGCCAATCGGGCTCCCAAATCCATCTGGATGAGAAGTTAGCCCATGTCCTATTAGTTCTTTATCCCTACTTGCCAAAGCTGTTGGTCCAGTAGTTTGAATGTAGACTGGTTTATTACTTCCGTCATCAATAACATTGGTAAAAACTCCTGAAATTTGAATTCCAGTACTTAGCTCAATGGTTCCTAAATTATTAGAATCAATTAATTTTTGAACACCTTTTAACCCTCCTTTTCGCAATGCCATTTTGTTGGCAAATTCTTCTAAAACAAAACTTAGATATGCAAAATCTGGTGTTACAAATAATTGTGGTTGTGTTTTTGTAATGTCGAAATTTTGTTGTGCAGCTTCAATAGTATATGGTAATTTTTTTATTTTATCTGTTAAACACATTTTACTTTCTCCAATAGATGATAATAAGCCTGCTCCGTATATTTTAGCATTTTTTAGGGTTCCAATCAGCCCATATTCTACAGTCCACCAATGCAAGTTTCTAATTTGAGCCATTTCAGAAAGTTCGCCCATATTGTTTTGTAAATTTTCAACATTTTGTTGTGCTTTTTCAATTTCAACTTCGGTAGCATTTGGATCTTCCTTTAATATAGAAAGTAAACGAATGGCTTCATACATTTCATAATCTTTAGCCGAAGAAATCGCTTTACAACCAATTTCTCCAAAACGTCTTAAATACTCGGCATATTCTGGATTGGCAATTATTGGAGCATGGCCAGCAGCTTCATGTATAATATCAGGTGCTGGTGTATATTCAATATGATCTATAGTTCTAATGTCTGAAGCAATTACCAACACATTGTAGGCTTGAAATTCCATAAAAGCATTTGGCGGAATAAAACCATCTACTGAAACTGCTGCCCAACCAATATCTTTTAAAATACGATTCATTCCTTCCATTTTTGGAATGGAATCAACAGAAATTCCGGTTTTTTTCAATCCTTCTAAATACGATTTATGAGCAACTTCCCCCAAGTAATCTATATTTAACCGCATAATATACCGCCAAACTGCTTGATTTTGTGCAGTATAGCACTCATAGGGTTGCTTTACAATAAACTTATGTAAATGTTTTGGCAATCTTTTTGTGACTTCATTAAATTTTAGTGTCATATTCATGAAAATAATTATGATGTCAATTTACAATTTTTTAAAAATGTTGGCATGTATTTTACAAAAATTTAACTTTGTATATTTACGAGCTACTTAAAACATACAAGATGAGAAGAAGAGGAAATTCTAAAATAAAATTACTAATTGGTGCAGGTATTGTAATTTTTTCGTTATTTCAATATTTTTCTAATAGTGAAGTAAATGAATTTACAGGTAAAAAACAACACATTTCTATCACTGTAGATGATGAAATTGCTATTGGTTTACAAAGTGCTCCAACTATGGCGCAACAACACGGCGGCTTGTATCCAGATCAAAAATACCAACAATTTGTAGATCAAGTTGGTAGAAAATTGGTAAACAATAGTATTGCTCAACAAACTAACTATAAATACGATTTCCATTTATTAAAAGATGCTCAGACAATAAATGCTTTTGCCTTACCTGGTGGACAAATTTTTATTACATACGCACTATTTTCAAAATTAGAAAATGAAGACCAATTGGCTGGTGTTTTAGGTCACGAAATTGGCCATGTTGTAGGCAGGCATTCAGCAGAGCGTATGTCTAAACAAAATTTAACTCAAGGTATATTAAGTGGTGTTGCTGTTGGTATAGATCCTAGTACCGCTCAAGGAGCAGCTGCCTTAGCTAATATTATTAATATGAGTTATGGTAGAGAAGATGAATTAGAAAGCGACGATTTAGGTGTGAAATTTATGATCGATGCAGGTTACAACCCAAGTGCATTAATTGGCGTTATGAAAATTTTAAAAGAAGCTGCAGGTCCAAACAGAACTAATGAAAGATTAAGCACGCATCCAGATCCTGAAAATAGGATTGAAAAAATTAAAGAAGCTATTGAAAAGTATAGAAAGTAATTTTTTTATATTATTAAATATAGCAATCTTGTTTTTTTTGATTAAATGAAAGAATTTTCCGCAATCGTTTTAGTAGTTTTAAGAACAATTTAATACCTAATTATAAGGTGCTTACCGTGAATACTTCGTATATTTGACCCTCAAAATTAAATCGATTTTAGAATGAACAAGAAAGTAATTTTAATGATTTTAGATGGGTGGGGAATTACACAAGACCCTAAAGTTTCTGCAATTTTTAACGCAAAGACTTCCTATATAGATAATTTATACAATTTATATCCTAATGCTAGTTTACGTACAGACGGTGAGCATGTTGGATTGCCTGAAGGACAAATGGGAAATAGCGAAGTTGGACATATGAATTTAGGTGCTGGTAGAATTGTTTACCAAAACTTAGTTCGTATAAACATGGCTGTTAAAGATAAAACTTTAGGACACGAAAAAGTTTTATTAGATGCGTTAACATACGCAAAAGAAAACAATAAAAACATACATTTATTAGGCTTGGTTTCTAATGGAGGTATTCATTCTCATATAGATCATTTAAAAGGCTTGTTAGATGTTGCTGCTGAAAATAATGCTGAAAATGTGTTTTTACACGCCTTTACAGATGGTAGAGATTGTGATCCAAAATCGGGTAAATTCTTTATAAATGATATTCAAGACCATATGGCAAAAACAACAGGAGAATTGGCAACAGTTACCGGACGTTATTTTGCAATGGATAGAGATAAGCGCTGGGAACGTGTAAAAATAGCATACGATGCTTTAGTAAATGCGACTGGAGAGAAAAGTACCGATGCCATTAAAAGTATTGAAGCAACCTACGCGGATAATGTAACCGACGAATTTATAAAACCAATTATCATGACAAATGAAAATGGTACACCTAAAGCGAAAATAAAAGCTGATGATGTAATTATTTTCTTTAATTATAGAACAGATAGAGGTCGTGAATTAACAGAGGTTTTAACTCAAAAAGATTTTCCAGAATTCGGAATGAAAACCTTACCGCTGCATTATGTAACAATGACAAGCTATGATGAAACTTTTAAGAATATTAATGTTATTTATAATACAGATAATTTAGAAGATACGCTTGGTGAAGTTTTAGAAAAAGCAAATAAGAAGCAAATTAGAATTGCTGAAACTGAGAAATATCCACACGTTACTTTCTTCTTTTCAGGAGGAAGAGAGCAAGAATTTAAAGGTGAAAAACGTTTATTATGTCCTTCTCCAAAAGTTGCCACCTACGATTTAAAACCAGAAATGAGTGCTTTTGAAATTAAAGATGCTATTATTCCTGAACTTAAAAAAGGAGAAGTTGATTTTGTATGTTTAAACTTTGCAAACGGAGATATGGTTGGGCATACAGGAGATATGGATGCTGCTATAAAAGCTTGTGAAGCCGTTGACCAATGTGTTAAAGAAGTTATTACATCCGCTAACGAAAACAATTATACTACCATTGTAATTGCAGATCACGGTAACTGTGAAACTATGAAAAATCCTGACGGTTCACCAAATACAGCTCATACAACAAACCCAGTTCCTTTTATTATTGTAGATAATGATATAAAAAACATTAAAGATGGTGTTTTAGGCGATATTGCACCAACAATTTTAGAATTAATGGGCGTTGAACAACCAAAAGCAATGACAAGGCATTCATTGGTTTAATGTGTTACAAATAATATTAAATTAAATATTTTAAAAATGAGAACTTATGTAAACATATTGTTCTCATTTTTTTTGTTTAATTTTCAGAAAAAATAAACAATAAATGAAAAAACTAGCTTTAATTATTTGTGTATTGGTTTTAAGCCTTAGTTGTGGAAGTCAACAAAATTCAGCAACTACTACAACTCAAAATCCGCCTGCTGTTCCAGCAGCACCAGCGTCCTCACCTACTCTTGATGCAAATGGCAATTTAATTGGTATAACTGCTAAAAGTAATTTTTTAGTAGCACCTTTTAACGATTGGTTTAATTTTAATTATGAAGATTATGAACTAAATTCTGAAACCATTGCTTCCTTAAAACCATTGTTAAAAAACGTAACTATTAAAGCTTTTATGGGAACATGGTGTGGAGACAGCCAAGAACAAACACCCGTTTTTTATAAAATTTTAGATGCCGCAGATTTTCAGTATCAAAATTTAGAAATGGTAGCGGTAGATCGTACTAAAAAAACACCTGATAATTTACAAGAAGGCTTAAATATTTTTAGAGTTCCTACTTTTATTTTTTACAAGAATGGAACAGAAATTGGTCGTTTTGTTGAGTATCCAAGAGAAAGTGTTGAAGAAGATATGCTTAAAATTGTTAGCGGTGAGACCTACAAACATTCTTACGAAGATTAGGATTTTTTATTGTTTTTAAATAAGACATTGGATTTAAAAAAATAAAATGTTTGTATGTAAACCTTCTAATAGGATTGGCGTAACACGACCAAATTTATTTAGAAAGTTTTTTCGCATAATAGAGAATAAGAAAGTTCTTAGCTACAAAGTAATATGTAAAATTCGGCTAAAATTCTTAATCTTCTTGTTCTATGCTGTCTAATATCAAAAGTTGATCAATTACCTCGTTCGTAATGTTTTCTCCCCCTCCGCTATATATGGCGGCTGATTCATCAAAGACATAGCTTAATCGTTTACGTGCTGCAACAATGTCAACAGCTCTTTTAATCCTGTCTTGAAGAGGTGTATTTAATTCATTAGAAACTTGCATCAAGTAATCTTTTAAAGATTGGCTGGTAGATTCAATTCTTTCTTGCATCTGCATCAATTTTTTCTCTTCAGATTCCCTTACTGCTTGATTCATACCATTTTGTTCTGACTGATATTTTTCAAAAGCTGTTTGAAGTTGCAAATTCAATACTTGTAATTCATCATAAGCTTCTTTTTCAGCATTTGAGTATTTTTTAAGAGCAACTTTCGCAGATGGCAATGTGTCCCAGAGCACTTGTGTATTTACATGAGCAACTTTTGATTGTGACATTGCAGTTCCTCCAAAAACAATCAACGCTACTAATAATAATATTAATTTTTTCATTTTCTTCTATTTTTTTATCCGTACTAAATTACTTAAATCTACCTCAAAATGTTTCGAATAACTAAAAGGTAATTATATTTTACAATAATACTCAATTATTTGATTTCCAGCCTTTTTTAGTTGTTAAAATTACATTGTATCACGATTTTTCATCATTTATTGTATCTAAAGTTGTGTACCTATCATATTTATTTTTGAATAGGGTTTGATGTTAAAGATTCAATAATTGAAATATTTTTATCAATTCTATTATAGACTGGTAATAGCGCTTTTGTATGATAAATTAACTCTGTAAGTAAGTTCACAAATACACTGTCTTTCAATAAATTTGCATCTATAGTTTTACGATTTGGTATTTGTATGTCTGAATAGGATTCTGCAAAATTTTCATCATAAACAGCAGTGTCTTTTTTAAATCCTTTTACAGTAATTGAAAGGCGATCTATGCGTTCATTTAAAAAAGGATTTAGATGATTATCTACAAAACTGGTTTGTAAATCTTCATAGGATGCTAGTAGCTCCAAATTTGCTTTTAAAGAGGTAAGTTCACTTCTAAGTTTTTTAGATTTTAATAAGTTTAATTGCCCCGATCCTATCATCTCGTCGTAAATAGATGTTTTATTAGAATTACCAACTAAAAACCTTTTTGATAAGAGATGAAAGTAATAATCCACTTCTTCTTGATTGATTGAGGTTAGCTGGTTAGTACTTATTTTTAATAACTGTGTTGAAGCATTTAAAACCGCATTATATCTGTTGTAACCAGTTTCATATTGAAACCTGTTGTACTCCATTTTGATTTTTATAGCGCTAAGAAGTTGCTTTTCTTCATCAGAATCCAATCTATTTTGGTTACAAGTGTTTACCTGAAGCGCAATCAATATTCCAAACACAACAAGTACAATTTCTCCAATAGCATACCTAAAATACTTAATTGGTTTATTATCATCAGCAAGCTTTCTACGTATTCTTCTAAAAAATTTGAGCATAAGGTAGTTCGTTTAGATTCTAAATATAGAGAAAATAACTGAAGTTACTTTTGACTACAAAAAAGAGCTACATTTCTGTAACTCTTAAATACTATTCTTTATTAGGTGATGGTAATTAATATATAGACTTTCCTAATTTTTAAAATTTTTATTCTTTTGAATGCTCCAATAAATCTCCAGGTTGGCAATCTAATGCTTCGCAAACAGCATTAAGAGTACTAAACCTAATCGCTTTTACTTTTCCAGTTTTTAGTTTAGATAAATTTGCTAATGAGATATTTACAGTTTCCGATAATTCGTTAAGCGACATTTTACGTTTTGCCATCATAACATCCATGTTTACAATAATTGCCATAGCCTATACAGTTTCTTCTAATTCTTCTTGATACTCAACTCCTTTTAAAAAAATAGTGGCAATAACATAGATTACTGCTGCCATTAAAATAAATGCACGACTGTCCGCCCAAAACTGATTTAGTATGTCAATATTATATCCATAATGTTGTATGCTTTTAGTAATTTCTCTTGCTACAGCGCTCAATAATCCAATTGAAAATGTGTAATAACTAATCTTCAAAATTTGTTTTGAAACAAATCTATTGAATGGTTTTGATAGATCAATTTTACTTGTAAGTGCGACAAGTAGATAGAATAGATATGCTTTTAGAATAGAGATGAATAAAATAAAACTATACATTCCGAAAAAAGCCCATTTATTAAGTTTATACATTTCGTTTAAGTCCAACTTTATATATAAGTTTTGGACAAATTCAGGATTGTACAGGCTGAAAAAAAAGTTTAGAATTAAGGCTCCAGTTTCAATACTTAAGCTAACGAAAATGATCCAAGCAACAATCTTTAGACCTTTAAAAACTAAGTTATTTGTTTTTGACATAACTGGAATAATTTATATTATTCAGCAAATATAAATAAAAATATATTGATAAACGATAAATATATTATTTTTATAGATAAATAATTTTCTAATATGAAATTGAAGTCCTCATATTAAAGCTTACAAATACCTTTAGCTTCAATGATTTTTTGAAAAAATTATAGGATTATGTAATTTTCAGGAATTATCAGTTGTTTTGGGATTTTTATATTGTTGTTGAATCCTGAAATATAGCTACATGTTAAAATTAATTTACGCTATTAAATTAGTTACCTGTCTGCCGGTTGAGAATAGTATATTTAGTTTTAAGGCCTTGCGTTTATGGCATCGCTATATCTGTAAATACCAAAGCCTTTTATATTTAAGAACTCTTTATTACTAATGTCTGTACTTGCATTATAATCAGTACTCCATTCCACATATGCATTTTCAAATTCATTGTCCATACCAGTAGTTGCAAAATAATCCCAAATTTCTGGTGAAGGTGACATTTGATAGACGTTAAATAGAATAACAATATTCACTTCTTTGTTAAGTTCCATACCTGCCTGTGCCAGTAAATTTAATTTATTGACAATGGAGTTTTCCGCAGTTGAGCTAGATAAATTCCAGGCATCACTATGGTAATTGGTTAAGAAAATTTCATCGTGGTGCGTTACCAACTCTTTTGCAATAGTTAAGCTTGGTGGCAAGCCAGGGTCTTTAATTTTACCAATATAGAATTGACGTGTTATACCTGCATTGAGTGGCGCAACTTCACCAGGTGGTGGAGTAAATTTTAAATCATTTACTTTGTTAATCCAAGGAACATAATCATTAGTAAAATTCATAGTGCCGTTCCAAAACTCAATTTCACTTACAATGCCATCAGGTCTACTATCTTTTCGCCCATCGTGGTAATCTTCAATATCGGTAAATGAATCTCCAAATCCAGCAGAAACTAAAGAAACTCTAACATAGGGATCTTGATTATGTGCTTTTTTTATAAAAGCACGCAACTCATTGTCATATTCGGCTCCAAGAGCTGCTCCAATATTGTATAGATATATATCTGTAAAATCATTTTCATCAATCCAAGCAAGCAGATTATCTTCAAGGGTACTATCGCCTAAAATACCTCCATTATAAAAATCATTAATATAGACACCTCGGTGTTCAGCTAAGAGACCAATTGAAATAGAGTCGTCATCGTCATCACAACTACAGAATAGCACAAGAATTAATAATATTTTTGTTAAATATCTCAACTATTAGATTTTAAATGTTATTATAATAATCACAGCAAACTACTATAGTATTAGACTAATATAAACAATTATTTATATACGCTATTTTCTTTAGTGCTTTAACCTTTTGTTTTAAATAGTTTTAGATGCCTTTTTCTCCATAAAGTTGTAACGTATTTTTCCTAAATAATTTTATAATTAGTTAGAGTTGGTTAAAATAAAAACTAAATCTGCCTGCCGTTAGGCATGCAGAAAATCCAATAGACCTTAATGTAGACATTAGGCTAGAGCAATTACTTATAGGCGTATCAAATGGCTTCTATTTTGAATAAGCACCCGAAGAATATGTTAGTTCATAACTATGTGTGTAGATTTCAAAAACAATTCCGAACGGATCTTCTACATAGCACATTTTGAAAGGCTTGTCATTCGGATAGTATGATCTGATTGGCATTCTTTGTTTTCCTCCGTAAGACAAAATTTTATCAATCAGTTCTTCAATATTTGGGTCTTGTACACAAAAATGAAATAGCCCTGTATTAAAAGGATTAAACTCAGGTGCTTCTTTTATTCCGTTTGGAAAAGAAAATAATTCAATTCCTATCCCGTCTGAAGTTGCTAAATGAGCAATTTCAAATTCAGTCCAATCGTCTCCAAAAACATCAATGCACATTTGACCAATAGCAGTTTCCTTTTCCTTTTTAACTTTTGAGGGTTCCATAATTACGTACCACCCCATTACTTCCGAATAGAATTTTACTGCTTCTTTTATATTTGGAACTGTTATGCCAATATGTGAAAATGATTTTGGATAATTTTTAATAGTCTTCATAAATTATAATTTAGATTGCAAAAATAGTTTATATTTGCACAATAGGCAATAACTTACCAATAAGTAGTATAGTTACCAAAACGAGTAAAATAATGATAATCAATACTATAAAATTATAATTTTGAATAAAGATACTAGTTGTCCTTTAAATTATACAATGAATTTAATAGGAACAAAATGGAAACCTTTAATTTTATTTCATTTGTTAGAAGGCAATTTGCGTTCAGGAATATTACAAAAGAAAATTCCAGGAATTTCAAATAAAATGTTTACCCAAACAGTAAGAGATTTAGAAAAAGATGGGCTCATTACCAGAAAAGTATTCCCTGTAGTTCCTCCTAAAGTGGAATACAGCCTGAGCACTAGAGGGAAATCACTCGAGCATATTTTAAGAAGCTTGGATGCATGGGGTTCGGAGGATTGTAAAATTAATTAAATTGACTTGATTTTAAACTTATTAGCAGCGGTTTAGACTAAGAAAAAACTTCAACCGTTTTTTTTAGAAGCCATTCAGCCTTTTGAGGTGCTAAAACTTGATTTATATTAAGAATAAAACTAGAATCAGTTTCTAAATTATAAAATACCATACCTCCATAAGCACTATTATGGCCAATAAAATGGCGCTTTCCTATTTTCTTTTGTTGAAGTCCCATACCATAAGCTATTTTTCTTTTTTTCGGAGGAATATTGATATTGTCATCTTCAAAATTCATCATTAACTGAAGCGTTTCAACTTCATTAAATAATTGACCGGTTAAAAGTGCTCTTATAAAAATATTCAAGTCGTTTGTTGATGATATTAAGCCTCCACCTCCCCAATCAAATGAAGTGTTTACATTTTTTAATGAATAGGTGCCGTGATTTGGAAATACAATTGGTGTGGAGCCTTTTTTATTTTGATAAAATTCCAAATAAGTATCATTTAGCGAGAGTGGATTCAATATTCTTTCTTCCAGTGCTTCGTTATATTTTTTAGTTGTTAACTCTTCAATTAAGATAGCTAATAATAAATAATTTGTATCAGAATAATAAAAGCTTTCGCTTGGCTTAGACACTCCTTTTTTATTTAACTCATATTCAAAATATTTCTCTAAAATCTTTTTCCAATTCCAATCTTGATTTGGATATTTTTTAATATTTTCAAAGAACCGTTCATCATCCGCAAAGTAATCTCTAAGGCCACTTTTATGTTGTAGTAAGTTTTTGACTGTTATTTGACTGGAGTAATTAATTCCATTAAAAAATAAGATCTTTGATAAGATTTTTTTGGTTTCATCATTTTCCAAACAATCTAGAAAGGTATCCTCCATTTTTAGTAACCCTTCCTCCATCATCTGTAAAATAATAGTTGCTGTAAAAGTTTTAGTAATACTTCCTATTCTAAAACGATAATTACTTGCTATTTTTTTATCCGAAGCATCTATTTGTCCGAGGGCAATTTCATAATTGTTATTCTTTCTTGCCTCATTTATATTAAGAAGGCAATTATAAATAGGGGCAGAACCATTAGGGTTGATTAGTAAATTAGCGAAATCTTCATATTTTTTCATAAAGCTACTATTAAATATAATCAAAAGCTGAAGCAAATATTGGTTTCGATTTTAAACTCTCAATTTTAGTTTCATCTATGTTTTTATAGGCTGCCATAATTTCAACATCAGAATCTTTTATAAAAGAATGTATCATACCTAATTTACCTTTTGTTAGAATTTTTTCACGAATTGGGCAGGTATTTCCCAACCAAAACATAGAAGATTTTAATTTTTCTTTAGCTAGTAAACCTTCAAATAAAGTATATAATTGTTGTTCATAACCAGGTTTAAAATAGATACCTTCAAAGGCCAAAAACTCGAATCGTTTTGGATTAAATAGTTTATTTAGAACAGGTATTAAAGGAACTAGGTTCATTACTATTTTTCCGGTAAATCCTTTCATATTATTTATAACCCAATGCGCACGATGATATTGACACCCTGCTATGATTTGTCCATTTTCTCGAATCACAAAATAATTATTCTTAATAAATAAAGCATCGAATTGGGTTAAAGAATGATTTTCATAGGTTTTTTCTAATAGTTTTAGAACTTCTTCTTTTCCTTCTTTTGAAGTTATTTGAGTAATATTATTCTTTTTCTTCGGAAAAAAACGACTGAAACCTAAAGTTTTTACCGTTCCTAAATGATTGTAACCAGCACTTTCTACAACTTTATAAGAACTTTTGTTGGCTCTTTCTATACACGCAAAATAAATAGTTTTTTCTTGTTCCTTTTCACGAATTAATTCCATCACTTTTATGGAGAATTTTTTCATAACTCCTTTGCCACGAATTTCTTTTGAAGAAGCAAAATACCTAATATAATTACAATTAAATTGCTCACTATTAGTTTTTACAGTTGTCATACAGAAAACAGCAGTTGCTCTTATTTTTTCACCTTCATAAATAGCAAGAAGCACTGGTTTTTTTATCAATTTAATATGTTCCTCTGTATTTTTGTGTTCATAGATAGCACCTTCATTTCCCCAAGCAATACTATCTAAAAAATGTAAAGCTTCTTTAGGAATCCCTTCGTGTCTTTGAATAGAATATTTTCCGTCAATAAGTAGGATTTCTTTTTTCATAATTATTTATACTTGAGTTTTTATAATACCGTTTTCAACTAATTGTTTGCAGCTAAGTTTAATTTTATCTTCTAATAATGCAATTACTTCATCTGTATGTGAAACAGATAAAAAACAGTTTCTACCTTCCCAAATATAAACTCCATTTAAAAGAAGTTGATTATAAAGCTCTTTATACTTGCCAGGTGTTACAAATCGGAATAAAGACCCGAAATGAACAATTGATAACTTCGGAAAGTTTTCTTTGAAAAATGCATTCATTTTATTGCAAAAATTGGATGTTCTAATGTTTATTTCTTCTAGTAATTCGCCATTAGAAGATTCGAGTATTTCTAATGTTTTTAAAGCAGTAACCATTGCTAAAGGGTGATGACAAAATGTACCCGCAACAAAAGTTGATTTTGCTTCTGGAATAGATTGATCTCCATATTGCCAAAAGCCACCATCAATCGCATCTAAAAATTTTGATTTACCAGCAACAATACCAATTGGTAATCCACCACCAATTACTTTTCCGTAAGTAACAATATCGGCTTGTATGTTAAATAGCTTTTGGCAACCGCCAATATCAATTCTGAAACCAGTGATTACTTCATCAAAAATAAGTGCAATATTATGTTGTTCGGTAATACTTCGTATTTCCTTTAAAAAGGCAATGGGTTGAAAACTTGGATTTCTACTCTGAACTGGCTCAACAAGTACAGCTGCAATGTTATCTGTATTTTTTTTAATAAAATCTAAAGATGCTTCTGAGCCATAATCGAAAACATAAGATTCATTTAAGGTAGATTGCGTAATTCCAGGAATAGATTCTTTCGCAATATTTGTTTGCTGATCTCTTTTTAAAGTAAGTAACGGATCATATGTACCGTGATAGGCTCCTTTGAAAAAAACGACATTTTTCTTTTTTGTAACTGCTTTTGCAATTCTTAAAGAAACCATAATTGCCTCTGTGCCAGAATTAAAAAAGGCAACTCTTTCTGTATTTGTAGCCACTGTAATTTTTTCTGCCAGTACGCCTGCTAATGGAGAAATTGGGCCAACAGACCAACTCTTAGTTAATTGGTTTTCAATTTCTTTGCGAATAGGTAAATAATTATGACCAAAAAGAATAGAGCCAAAACCCATTGTTAAATCTATATATTTATTATCATCAATATCCCAAATAAAAGCACCCTCAGATTTATCCGAAACTAAAGTATAAATAAGTTCTTTCTTTTGGATATTAAAACCTGCTACGTTTCTATTTAAAGCAAAATATTGTCTGTAATTCTGTGTGTGTGTTTTTGTAAGTGAATTTTTTTGAGCTAATTTATGAATCATAAACGATTTGATGTTTTGTAATAATACAATTTAAATTGATACAAACAATTATTACTATGTTTAAAATACTTAAAAACAAAATGAATGCCAACCGTTTATCGCATAGGGTTTTTTGTGTGTTTTAAGCGCCTAAATTAGCAAATAAAAATTGAATAGAAAATCCTCCAGACACGAGCATAGCGAACTGGGTTTAGCAATTCCTGCATATATTCTTAAACTAAACTATACATTATAAACAGTGTTATGAATAGCATTGTTTTATCAAATGTTCTCAAGATTGGAGCTTTATTTAATTCAACTATCAGTATAAAACATAAAAAACAACGCTTAAACACTTCTTTCTCATTCCCACTCAGGAAATTGGGTTGTATTTAAATCCAGTGTTGCTATAGTATGCATATCTGTTTCGCTAAGCTCAAAGTTAAATATGTCTAAATTCTCAATCATATGGGCTTTTTGTGAACTTCTAGGGATAGCAACAATACCTCTCTGGTAATGCCACCTTAAACAAACCTGGGCATTGCTTTTATCATACTTTTTACCAATTTTAGCTATAGTTTGGTTCTTAAAAATTTGATTTCTACCAGCTGCAAAGGGTGACCAAGCTTCCATTTGAACTTCATTTTCCTTTAAGTCTTTATATGAATTGTGTTGTTGAAAGAAAACATGAGTTTCTATTTGATTGATTGCTGGTTTTATTTTAGCATCTAACATTAAATCATCAAATTGTTTTGGGTCAAAATTGCTTACACCTATAGCTCTTATTTTGCCTTCTTTATAAAGCTCTTCCATGGCTTTCCATGAACCTTTTACATCCCCTCGTGGACGATGAATTAAATAGAGATCTAAATATTCTATACCCAATTTATTTAAGGAAGTATAAAAAGCTTTCTTCGTAGTTTCATACCCAAAATCGTCGACCCAAAGTTTTGAAGTTATAAATAGTTCTTCTCTTTCAATACCACTTTTCTTAATCCCATCTCCTACAGATTCTTCGTTTCCATAAATGTGAGCGGTATCAATTAAACGATAACCTACTGAAATTGCTTCAGAAACACATCGCACACCTGTTTGCCCGTTTAGGGTATTGGTACCAAACCCAATTATTGGCATTGTTAAACCATTGTTGAGTGTAATGGATGGAACTGATGTTATATTTTGGTTAGAAATAGCACCGTATAGTTTCACTCCACCAATGCCTAAAAAGATTGTTGCAGCAGCAAACCTTGCAGAGTCTTTTAAAAACTTACGCCGTTTTACTAGATTAATTTGATTTTCCATAATTATTTAACCCTTTTGACTTATATAAAGATAAGCGAAATTGAATCACTCAACAATTTCACGATATAAAAGTATGATTTTGCTTAATTCTATACAAAATAAATAGTTTACTAGTTGCTTTCAATTTTTTGCTCATTGAAATATGGTAACGCACAATGTGTTCGTACAAGAATAGTTGCGTATTTAAGCAATAACCTAATAAAAACGAACCGAACCAGATAGAAATCTATAGGATTTTCCGTGTAGGCTAGATCCAAGCATTCATTTTTACACGTTACTGTGTGTAGTTCTTTATTCGTTAATTTCGTCAATTTTCAATAAATGCATCAATCTATGAGCAAATGGCGCAAAAAATATTGCTACTGTACTTAAAAAAATAACTCCGCTAAATATTGCATATATTGAAGCAAATAATTTTGCAGAATCCGTATTCAATTCGTTGACTGGCCCCATTCCAGTTAATATCATTGAAGCATTATAAATACTATCAATCCAATTTAAATTTCCTATGTAGTGATAACCAAAAACTCCAATACCAATTGAGATAATCAATAAACTTATTGAAAATAAAGAATACTTAAGTACTCGTTTTGCAAATTTTTTAGGTGAAAGAATATTTTTCTTTTTCATTTTATCCGACATTCACATTGAATAAATAACCAACTAGAGCGGTCAATCCCATTGCAATTGTTCCCCAAAATGTAATTCGGATAATTGCTTTCGCTATGCTTGAACCACCAGTTCTAGCGGCTAATGCTCCTAAAATTATTAGAAAAAATAGTGCAAAACCATAAATTGAATACTCCATGCTTTTTAATGGAAGAAAAAGCGTTACTAAAAAAGGCAATAACCCTCCAATTGTAAATGCTGCACCAGAAGCAAATGCAGCTTGTATAGGTTTAGCTTGACTTATTTCATTAATCCCTAATTCGTCTCTAATATGTGCTCCTAGCACGTCGTATTCTGTTAATTCTTTAGCTACTGTTAGGGCAGTTTCTTTTTTAAGACCTCTTTTTTCATAAATTTCCGCTAGTCTTTGCAATTCGATTTCTGGCATATCAATTAGTTCTTGCTTTTCACGTTCGATGTCAGCTTTTTCAACATCTGTTTGTGAACTTACCGAAACATATTCTCCTGCCGCCATTGATAAAGCACCTGCAACTAGTCCCGCTAATGTTGCCAAAATAACAGGTTCTCTAATATCACTTGCAGCAGCAACTCCAATCGCAATACTTGCAGTAGATAAAATTCCATCATTAGCTCCAAGGACAGCAGCTCTTAACCAATTACTTCTATGTATGTAATGGTTATCTAAATAATTGTCTAATTCCTCTGTTTTGTCTGCCATATATTTTGTTCTTTAAATTGCATACAACGCGTTCATGCAGGATTTCGTTACAACAGAACTAAGATAGCAAATAAACAGAAAACTATTATTCCGCAATGAGAATTTTCCAAAAGAAAAATCAGGAGCAATGAATTATGTAAGTTATTAGTGGTTCGTTTTAATATGTTTCAGATCAATTTTTTTACTTGAAAACACATAAATAAGGTAACTTCCAAATACAATACTAAGCACACCACTCACTGCAGCAAAAGGTTTAACATCTGGAATAAGGGAGGTAATAAAATCTTGAAAAGTTTCTTGCCCTATGAAAATGAAGATTAAAGCAGCAATTACGAATAGGTAACCAAAAAATTTAATTACACTAGGATATTTTGATTCTTTGCCTGTTATAATAAACAATAGACCAATAATTAATCTCACCACAATTGCGGAAAGATACATTGTTGTACTTCCTATATTATTTTCTATCCAACCTATAATTATTTCAGGTGCAAAAATTAGTGAAATACCTGAAAGTAGCATTAATATTGCAAACAGTTTTATGATTAGTTTCATCATTAGTTTATTTAAAATGAGTGCTATTTTCAAATGTCTCGCCCTAAAATATAGCTAAAATTTAAAAATTGATTTAGGCAGTTAATTCATAGATAATATTTGGTGATTGAATATCTAACCGTAAACCTTGTAACTTTATGTCTAAGCTAATATAGTACGTTCATAAATATTATATACCATCATTAGCACTAATTATCATCATTTTCATTATGAGTTTTAAGCCATTCTTCTCCTTTTTTATCTCTAAAGAAATCCATCCAAACGTAATACAAAATTTCATCTTTTTCAACAGAAACAGAATGACTAGAGCCTAATGGTATATGAAGTACAGAATATTCTGGAAAATGCACATTAGCGTCGTCTGCATAAACAATACAATCATTTTCTGATAATCCTAAAAATAATTGTTCTAACATACCATGTTCATGAGCACCCACTTTATCGGGACCTTTTGTTTGAACCGTTCCCATTGCTATTCTTGGAATATATTTATTAGGAAGTATGGTGCGACTAATGGTGTTAGGGCTTTTTATTGGTTCTGTATATGATTTGCAATCTGTAAATTTAGCATAATATATATTTTGAGTATTTTCTGCAGGAAACTCTTTTAAATCTAAAAGATCTTGAGCTGTTAATTTACTCGATATTTTTAGATAGTGAAGCGTATCGTTTTTCGCTGTTTTAATAGTGATGTTTTTAGCTATATTGGGTAATAAGATAGTTTCAGGAACAATATCATAACTAGTATTTTCTGCAATAACATTTCCCTTTCCTTTTATAAACAAATAAATAATTTTATAACCTTCTTGAGATTGATCTAGTATTGGATTTTCACTTGTAAGAGCCACATGAGAAACATGAATGCCTTTAATCTCATTTTCTAAAATTGATTTCGAATATTGTTGGGTGTTTTCATTTAATTGTGTTTCTAGATTTTCTTTTGGAATATCTTGACTATATAAGGTTATTGTTAACGATAATAGAAATAGGATAGTTATTAGTATTTTTTTCATTTTATATAAATTACAGTTTTTTTTATCTTTTTTTTTAATATAAAAAAATCATCTATTGCATAAATCAGATATTTCTTGAAATCAATTTTTTGATAACCATGAAAACATTTTATCAAAAGCTATTTCTCTTACAACTTTCGGAGATAAAAATATGTCATGCATTGCATTGTCAATGCTTAATAACGTCACCTTATCACCCAGTGTTATTCCAACTCTTTTCATGTCTTCAATATTTAAAACTGTATCTTTTGACATTGCATCTTTTGAAAAAGTTGAAATTTTCATAGAGTTTGAAGAGTGCATTATCAAAATAGGTACTGTAATATTTGATTCTTCTAATTTTTTTTGAGCCGTTGCAATTGCTACTACCCATTTAAAGTAAGTTGGGAACCCTTTTATAGGTTTCCAGTTTTGGTTAAAATCCCATTCACCATAAAAATCTTTATGAATACTTTGAGCATAGACAGGAGACAAAACCCCATTAATTTTTGAATACGTAGATACCTTTGAAATTATTTTTGCCACAAAATAACTAAATGCTTTTTCAAACCTTGTTTGATTGAAATCAAAAAAAGGAGAGTTTAGAATTAAACTATCAATAAGATTTTTTTCTTTGCCTTTATTCATATAGCTAGTCGCTATGAGTCCTCCTGTAGAATGACCTAATAAGTGAATTGAGTTGCTCTTATCGTGAATCTCACGAATAGCAATCGAGATTTCCTCATAATATTCTTCAATGTTTTTACAATAATTAGGGTGGTGATGTTCCAAAAGTGATCTGCCATATTTTCGAAGATCAAGCGCATAAAAATCAAAATTATGCTCATTAAATTTTTCTCCTAAATGGGGATGAAAAAAATAATCTATATAGCCGTGTATATACAATACACTCTTTCTTTTACCTAAATTAAAGTTTGAAGATATCAATACGGCGGTCACTTCTCCTTCATAATCTGTACGAAGGTTTATGGTTTTACTTGTATAATCTTTATTTAAATCCATTTCTATAGCATTATTGTAATTATCACCAACGGTTTTGTATATGGTGTGTTACCTGTTTCAAGCATCTAATTTAGCAAATACAAACCGAATAGAAAACTCGCGAGCTTGCCTGTGGCAGGCAGGGATATTCGCAAGCAGGCTAGAACTAGCAATTAATTATACACGGTATTGTGTGCTGCGTTTTATGATTGAAAGAGTTATATTGTCATTTTAATTTCTTTTTGTATTCAATTATTTTAAGCACATCGTCAATTTGTTCTTTTCTGAATACATTAATTACTAAAGGGATTAGTTTACCAATATTTTTACTT
This sequence comes from uncultured Flavobacteriaceae bacterium, assembly GCA_965367745.1. Taxonomy (GTDB): domain Bacteria; phylum Bacteroidota; class Bacteroidia; order Flavobacteriales; family Flavobacteriaceae; genus Lutibacter. The sequence goes on from CBDUKG010000023.1 coordinate 26,690, forward strand.
TGACTAAATTCTTCTTTAATTTTATTTTCAATATTCAATTCATTAATTCCTAAACGTGTTTTTTCGGTAAAATAGAATCCAGCTTTAAAGAATTTGTTCCAAACTGAAATCCAACACACTGTCTTTTTTTTATTAGAAACTTTACATAGCCAAGATTTCCCATCTTTATAATATCTCCAATCTGGCACTAGCGCATATTTTTCATTTGAAATAGTTTCCATTAATTCATTAAATGCCAAAAAACTTTCTCCTAAAGCTTTTTCTAAAACTTCATTATTTGGATAAACTTCTTTTTCTCTTAATAATCTTGTTTCCATTAATTTAGTATTTTGTTTAGAATTTTGCTCTTTCACATAACGGCTCCGTATATGAAAAGTAATGCTCAAAAAAAGCGGTAACTTTTCGGATGATTCACAAGCCTAATTTTTAAATTTTATTAATTATTTTATTTTTGGAATTTGTCAAATTCAAAAATTTGGCGACTTACCAAAAATACCTAAACTATTGTGTTAGCTATTACTTGAGCTATTTTTTATATACATTTTTAGCTGCTGTCTCGTCAGTTCATATTACTTTTTAGTCTTGTTTTTATTTTCACTAACTCATACCAGATTACAGATATCAAGCCTATTCCAATACAAGTAAATAACTGTGAAACATTAAGTGACTCAAATTCAAAGAAGGCTGTCAGCGGTGGCACAAATAACAAGAGTCCTGTAATTGTAATTGTAATACCAATAATTAATAGAATCAAATTATTTTTGTATCTCAATGTGTTAAATATTGAGAAGTAAAAAGAACGGTTTACAAGTGTTAGGAAAATATTAGAAGCAATCAAAGCTGTAAATACCATTGTTCTTGTATGTGCTTCATTAAATCCATTATAGACTGAATATTTATATACAAATAAAGTTCCTAATGTTATAGCAATACCCTGTATGATACTTGTAGTAAGTTCTTTCCAATTGAAAAAAGTAGTTGTAAAGGGTCTTGGTTTTTGAATCATTGTGTTTTTCTCCATGGGTTCATTTTCAAATATAATCGAGCAGGTTGGTCCCATAATCAATTCCAAAAAGATAATATGTATAGGAGAAAATATATTCGGATAAATCCAACCTAAAGCCAATGGAGTAAATACAGTAAGAATAATTGGTATGTGAATGGATATAATATATTGAATGGCTTTTTTGAGGTTAGTATATATTTTTCTACCCATTGCAATAGCATCTACCATTTTTGATAAATCATCTTCTAATAAAATCAAAGAAGCTGCTTGCTTTGCTATTTCTGTTCCTCTCTTCCCCATTGCAATACCAATATGTGATGCTTTTAAAGCTGGGCCATCATTTACGCCATCGCCTGTCATTGCTACAATTTGCTTATTTACTTTTAAGGCATTTATAATTCTCAATTTTGCTTCGGGAAACATTCTTGTAAAAATATTTATCTGCATCACTTTTTCCTGTAATGCTATATCCGATAACTCCATCAGTTCATCTCCTGTTAAACTATGTTCAAAACCTTTAAACCCAATTTGTTTGGCAATGGAGGTTGTTGTTGCAGCATTGTCACCTGTAATTATTTTTACGGAAATGCCAGCATTGTAAAAATGATTTAAAACAGATTCAATATTTTTTTTAGGTGGATCGTAAAAAGCTACAATTCCTTTAAATTTAAATTGAAATTCCTGTTGTGTTTTAGGAAAATTATTATTAGAAAAATAACTTTCGCCAACTCCCAAAACCCTGTATCCTTCTGTTGTTATGGTTTGTATTGCTTTTTCAATTTGCTGGATTTCTTCTTTTGATAAATTGGAAATTTTCATCAAAGCTTCAGGTGCTCCTTTGGCTGCAATAATTTTTTCACCCAAATTATTTTCAAAAATATGAGTCATCATTGGAGGTTTTCCACCCAATGGATATTCGTGAATTAACTTAAAAGTAGGTCGTTCATCTTCGCTATGTAAATCTTTGTATGCCTTATGTAATGCTATTTCCATTGGGTCGAAAGGAATTGGTTCACTTGCCCACATTGCCATTTTAATTAACGCCTTTTCATCGTTATCTGCTTTATCAGGATTTGTAATTTTTTGTGAAGTCAGCGAAAATACTTTTGCTAAAGTCATTTTGTTTTCAGTGATAGTCCCTGTTTTGTCTGCACAAATCACAGTTGCTGAACCCAATGTTTCAACCGTTTTCATTTGCTTAACCACAATCCCCATTTTCATTAGCCGCCAAGCACCAATTGCCATAAACGTGGTAAATGCCATTGGAATTTCTTCAGGTAAAATACTCATAGCTAACGTAAGAGCTTTGAGTAAGCTATCGAGTAAATTGTATGAATAAAAATAATTAATCATCCAAACGACTATAAAAACAATAGCACCCACGAAAACCATTGTCTTTACAAAATGGGTTATTTGCAACTCTAGAGGTGTTTTTTCCTCTTTTATACTTTCCAGACTTTTGCCTATTTCACCTAATTTAGTTTTGTTACCAATGCTTGTTATAATAGAAATGGCTAAACCACTGACTACTGTTGTCCCTTTAAAAATGAAATTATCTTTTTTTGATTTGTCTTTAAAAACAGCAAACGATTCTCCTGTAAGAATAGACTCATTTACCGAAAAATCATTAGAATGAACTATGATTCCATCGGCTGGAATTAAAGTTCCTTCTTCAACTATCAAACTATCTCCAATTACTAAGTCTTCGCCATTTATTTCTTCCATCGAACCATTCCTTATGACTTTGCAATGAGGTTGTGAAAGGTTTTTTATCTTTTGTAAAGCATTCCGACTTCTTGAATCTTGGAATAATGAAATAGCAGAAACAATTACTATAGCTGACAAAAGAAAGATTCCATCTCCTACTTTTCCACTTGCAAAATATATGAGAGACGCAACTAACAATAAAAGGATCATTGGTTCTTTTGCTAATTTTTTTATTGCGTCGAAAATATTGTTTTCTTGTTTGTATTTCAAGGTGTTTTGACCATGTTTTTCTCTTGCCAGAATTACCTGTTCATTTGTTAAACCTTGTATATTGAAATTATTTGCAGACATTTTTATAATTCCGTGAGCTATTCTAGGATTGCAGCTAACGATTTTTTATTTGATTTGTGCGACTGGAAAACCGGAGGTTTTTTGGACGATGCAAATCGTTTGTTGAATGTTTGTCGTTTCGTTATATAGTTTAAAAGTAAGCATAAATTTCAAAAGATGTTGATAGTAGTTTTTAATCTATTCTATTATCAGTTTTATTCAAATTTGGTCTGCGTAAGAATAAGTTTCGATTCTCCCATAAAAAATAAGTTGTCCAGAATGAAATTAATACAAAAGGCAAAAATAATTTCATTCCAGGTGAAAATGAATTCGAGTAAAAATCCCTTATTATAATTACTGTAAATGAATACCAATATAATACATTTGCTAAAAGTGCCGCTAACCAGCCAATTTCAGCCTTTTTCCAAAGCCCTATTGAACCTATTAAGAGAAGAGGAACTGACCATATAAAATCAGCAATCCCAAATCCATATGTTGTTGCGAGATTTATCCGATCTGCAATATTTAATTGTAAAGAGATAGAAGGAAGTCGAATAAAGGCGATGATCCAAAAAAACAAATGCAGCAAGGCCGCAAATCCATTAATCAATGCGATTATTTTAATCGAAAGTGTCTGATTGTAGAATAATTCTTTATTCATCCTTTTTTTTAATTGCAGCCAACGTGCTCGTATATGGTTAGTTGCATTGGCTGAAACTAAGTTAGCAAAAGAAAACGAACCAGAAGAAAATTTGCAGGATTTTCCGAGTAAACACAAACTAGCAATTGATTATGCACGTTGTTGTAGCCAGTTTATATTGATTTTTTGTAGGCTTCTTCAACCCATTTCTTTAGTTCACTGTTAATTTCTTTCAGTTCGGATATTTTTACTCTATGTGTACACATAGTTCCAAAAGGACCAGAGTTTTCAAGTCTTTCAGTTGTAGGTTTGTCTTTTAGCTTAAAACCTAAATCAATTCTAGTTTTAGTGGCAGGTTTAATCAAAACAAATTGTCTTTTCCGTATAATACTTACACTTCCTTTTTTTGGAGTTATGGTCACGTCATCACCTAATGATTTAATATATGTTATAAGTTCATTGTAAATCGGAATTAAATTTTCTTTACCATTATACTGATTTTCAATAAGGTCTTCGGAAGAATTATCTTCATCTGTGGAAAGTGTTACAATAGTATTTGCAAATCCGTGAGTAACATTAAATGCTGTTTTTAAATATTTCACACTTTCTGAATGTTTAGCAAAAGATTTTTCTTTCAAGATTTTTTTCCATTCGCTTAATGATTTCCCTGTTTTTTCAGGCATATTGTCAATCATTGTTTTAAGTGCTTTATCCATAGGAATAATATTTTAGTTTTCTTCAGGTTTT
>CBDUKG010000024.1:0-30921 GCA_965367745.1 uncultured Flavobacteriaceae bacterium
GGAAAAATTGAATCATCAATACCTTTTCGTCCACCCCAAATACCGCCTACGGCAACATTAAGTATAAGATAGAATTTTTGATCAAAGGGCCATTCGGCAGTGGTTTTATGTTCATTTTCTATATGATTATAAACGGTGCCATCTAAAATAAAATCAACTTTTTCTGGTGTCCATTCAATGGCAAATACATGAAAGGTATCATTCGGGTTATCAATAAAAATTGTTTTCCCTTTTTGTGTTCCTTTTATATGGTTATAAGCTTTGGTATGAATAGTTCCATGAATGGTATCATTATCATAACCCACATGCTCCATAATATCTATTTCACCAGATTCGGGCCAACCAATTTCTTTTCTATTTTCACTTAACATCCAAATAGCAGGCCACATACCACGTCCTTTTGGCAATTTTGCACTTACTTCTATGCGCCCATATTTCCAGGCTGAAAGGCCTTCAGTTTTTATCCTTGCCGATGTATATTGTGCTGAATCTATTTTTGTTTTATATTCTGCCCAGCCTTTTATTTCAGAGTTATTAAAATCTTTATTGGCCACTTTTTCTTTATGGGCTTCAATAATTAAATGGCCCTTTTCAACTCTGGCATTTTTTAGACTGTCTGTATAGTATTGTTTTTCCTCATTGGCTCTAAATCCGTAGTTATAATTCCATTTAGTTGAGTCTGGTTTTCCTTTATAATTAAACTCGTCGCTCCACACCAACTCATAGTTATTATTTGTTTCAAATCTTAATTTCTTTTTATTTGAACAAGACAAAATAAATAATACGCTAATAAAACCTGCGGTAATAAAAGTTTTTGTTGATTTAATTATTGACATTTTTTAGTTCATGATTTTTATTTTCTATAATCCAAGTATACCCTATAAACATAATTGCAAGAACACAAGCTCCAATAAGTAGCAAAAAACTACTATCCCAACCATAATTATCAATTAAATAACCCATTATGATGTTTGCAGTTAAAGCACCTCCTAAATATCCAAATAAACCTGTAAATCCAGCAGCTGTCCCTGCAGCATTTTTTGGTACTAAATCTAAAGCTTGAACTCCAATTAGCATAACGGGTCCATATATTAGGAATCCAATTGCAACTAGAGCAATATTATCAATTAATGGGTTTCCAGATGGGTTTAACCAATATATTATAACAAAAATTAAGACTAGCAGCATATATATTATACTCACTGGAGCTCGTTTGCCTTTAAACCATTTATCACTTGCAATTCCTGCAATTATAGTTCCTGGAATACCTGCCCATTCATATAAAAAATATGCCCAACCAGATTCTTCTAGTGAAAAATCTTTTACTTCTTTTAAATATGTAGGTGCCCAATCTAAAATTCCATATCTAACTAAATAAACAAATATATTAGCGATAGCTATAAACCAAAGTAGCTTATTTTTGAATATATATTTTACAAAAATTTCTTTAGCAGAAATAGACTTATTTTGATCTACTCCTTTAATAACTTCGGGATAATCATTTTTATAATCTTCAATTGTTGGCAAACCAGCAGTCCCTGGTTTATCTCTAAGCGTTAAATAAACTATACCTGATATAAAAACAGCAATTATTCCAGGTAAATAAAACTTTGCATGCCAATCATTAAAAAATGCAACTCCAAAAATTGCTAATGGGCCTATTAATCCACCTCCAACATTGTGTGCTGTATTCCACAAAGACATTTTAGTTCCTCTTTCTCTTATAGAAAACCATTGTACCATTATTCTTCCACTAGGAGGCCAACCCATTCCTTGAAACCAACCATTTAATAGTAATATAATGAACATTACAGTTACCGAAGAAGTTGCAAATGGAAAAACACCCATTGTTATCATTATCAATCCAGACATGAATAAACCTATTGCCATAAATTTTCGAGAATCACTTCTATCAGAAACATTTCCCATTAAAAATTTACTTAAACCATATGCTATAGCAACACCAGATAAGGCAATTCCTAATTCTAATTTAGTAAATCCTTGCTCCACTAAATCTGGCATTGCCAAAGCGAAGTTTTTTCGAACTAAATAATAACCTGCATACCCAATAAAAATACCAAAAAAGACTTGCCAACGCATTCTACTATACGTTTTATCTATATTGTTTTTACTTACTGGTTTTTTATTTGGTGGTTGCTGTAATAATTTAAACATATAATTATTAATTTAATAAATATCCATTTGCCAACTTAGTAAAATTTATTACTTGTTTTTCTTGAAAGTACTTCTTCAACTGCAGCCCCTAAAATGGATGCTCCATCTCCAATGATTAAAACCTTCTAATTTGGAGATTTTATCTGATGGATAAATTCTTTCCTTTTCATTTTTTTTAAAATGATTTATCTATATATTTTTTTCTTGTTTTATTTAATCGGATTCCAAAATTTTCAGATGAAATTGAGGGAAAACTATCTCTTGGAACATCATTAACCTTAACTATTAACCAATCTTCTTTTTTTGCATAATCTGCAATACTTTGTTGCTGCCCTTCAGCGATATGTTCATCAGGATTAACAATAATTTTAAGATCTCCACTAAATTCAATCATTTCTTTATCTCCTCTACTATTTCCTGCTACTAACTGCGGTTTACCTTGTATAAATGTTTCAATAGCTTCCATTTTACCTTCATCTTGTGGCACAGGGTAAACTATATGATCTGTAATAATTCCATTTTTAATAACAGATTTAACACCTATTATATTTGTTATTGGTATACCAAATTCTTTACTTAAAAATTGCTGATACATTCCTTCAGGTGAAGCTGTAACTATCCAAACTTCAAAGTTGTTTTCTTTTAAAGTTTCTATTAGTTGTTTTACAGGTTGAAAAATTTTATCCTTGTAATATTTGTTAAAGGTTTTTTCTCCTAAATCACGATAAAATTGTAATGGCTTACCTGAAATATATTTCACCCTATATTGCACATACGGAAGTGATACATTTGAAAGTTTTGTTATAGTATCTATGATTTCTGGTTTCCACTCTGGATTTTCTTTTGCATATTGATACATACATTCATCTGCAAGGTAATGAGGTGTTTGTCCCATTACTGTTCCGTCACCATCAAATACGGCAATTTTTCTTTCTTTTGAATTTTTATATTTTTCAAAAAATAGTTTTAATTGTTGATTTTCTGATTGCGAAAAACCATCAATTGTGGTGTAATTATTATTTTGATTGTTATTGTTTTTACAGGAAAAAAGTATTTGAGTGACAATAAATAAAAGTAACAGTGATTTTTTCATATTTTAATAATTTTTAATATCTCGTATTTTTAAAGCTTTTTCTAAATTATTTGCAGAAGCAAACCTTTTAAATATATATTTAGAAGTCTAAATTGAAGGAATCAAGTTTTCTATTATAATTAAATTTGTCACTCAATACTTATTGAATCTCTTTTAAGTATTGGGCTTTTTTTATTCTTTCAAAAGTTAACTCTGGCTCATCTGTCGTTATATAATCAAATTCGTTTGCTAAAAGCCAATCTATATCTTCTATTTTATTGGCTGTCCATGCATTTAAAATCAATCCTTTTTCTTTAGCACTTTTAATCCATTCCGGATGATTTTTTAATTTATAAACTATATAATCCAGACCTGAAATTCCGTCCTTTTCTAATTCTTCCGGAGATTTTGATCCATCTAAATATTGTGTTTTAGCAGTAGAATCTAATTCGTGAATTCTTTTTAAAATTGAATAACTAAAACTGATATATGCTTTTATGTAATTTTCGGCTTTAAGTTCTTTAACAAGTTTTAAAACATTTTCTGCAATAACTATGTCACGTCCTTCTATTTTAGAAGGTTTTATTTCACATACTAAACCAGTAGTTGTATTATTTTGTATTCCAGCATTTATATATTCTTTTAAAGTAGGTAAGACCTCACCGTTTGAAAGTTTAAATTTTGATAATTCTGCATATGTAGATTCTTCTATTTCTAGACCTTGATATTCTCCATCATGTGTCACAATTAAAACACTGTCTGAAGTCATTCTCACATCAAATTCTGATCCAGTACAGCCTAAAGTTATAGCTTGCTTTAGTGAAGCTATTGAGTTTTGAGGAAGGCTGTTGCTTTTCCAAGCTCCACGATGTGCAACTACTACATTATCCGCAAAAATAATTTTTTCTGAAGTCGTTTTATTACAAGAATTGAGGCTCATAAAAAGCAATATTAAAAATATATTGTATGAAATTTTCTGCATAAACTTACTTATTTTTTAAACATGATTTTTGTTAAAATACTAAAAGTGTTGAAATCTAAGGACAAATTCTTGTCCTTAGATTGAAATCAACACCAAAACTTAACTCAACATTTTTTATTTTTAATAACCATCATTCTGAGGGTAATTAGGACCTAATAAATCTAAATCTCCTTGATAAATAGGCCAGTTTATATAATGGTCTTGCCAGTTTACTCTTGGGTCTTTTCCTCCACCAAAATAATTTGGAAAAAACTCACCGTCTCCAGCATACGTTCTCATCTGTCTGTTAATAACATCTTGTCCCATTCTTTTTAACGTAAACCAACGTTGACCTTCAAAAGCTAACTCTCTTGCACGTTCATCTAAAATTGCTTGTTCATCGACACTTGTTAAAGGAGTTGCATTTGCTCTATTTCTAATAGCATTAATGTATGGTAACGGATCTCCTGTAGAACGCATTATTGCTTCTGCTGCAATTAAATAGGTTTCTGCCAAACGATAAATTAATTTATTACTATGTACTCTGTAATTATCTGGGTCATCATCTTGTTCTGCAAATTTTAGACAAGAAGGGTGTAATCTTTGGTAATACCTTGTTAATTGAACACCGTCAGGGTTTTCAGCAGAAATTGGCTTATAAATATCTATTTCGTCACCAACATTTGTCCCAGAAGTATAATAATATTTTAATCTAAAATAAGTATTGTCATCTCTGGTATCGTTAGGGTCTTCAGCAATTAAGCCTAATAGGTATCTATTTGGTAAAACTCTAGAAAAACCCTTACCTCCTTGCGCTGTATTACCTTCAATTCCTGATATTTGAAAATATTGTGTTACAAAATTTGCACTCATCATAGTTACGTCTCCACCACCTAAAGTACTTTCTTCTGATTGAAGTACAAACAATTGCTCTGAATGATTCTTAGAACCACCAAATACATCTGCAGTAGTTGCTACTAAACTATGTGGACTCATTGGGTCTTCTATTACATCTAAAGCTTGATTTTTTGCTTCTGTCCAATTACCTTCCCACATAGCTACTTTAGCTTTTACGTGTTTAGCAGTTCCTTTAGAAATCCTCCCAAAAGCAACATTCCAATCTAAATTATCTATTGCAAACTGTAAATCGCTATTTATTAGTGTGAAAATTTCTTCTTTACTTGAAGGTGATTCTACAACATCAAAAGCATTATCTAAAGTTACAGTTTCTGTAGTTACAAAAATATTCTTAAACATTCTGTATAAATAGAAGTAAGAGTGTGCTCTAAAAAATTTGGCTTCTGCAATTATTTGATTTTTAGAATCTTCATTTAATCCTTCTAGTGTTTCAGCTGCATTAATAATTGCAGTTGCATTATTCGAAATCTTATAATAATTTGCCCAAATTACACCAGACATCCATCTAGTACCTAAATCATCTGGTGAAACTCCTCTTTCATACCTACCCATGTTACCTGTATAACCCGATCTAGAAAAAGTTAAATCTCCTCGTGACGCCATTGTTACAGCTGCCAAAAAATCTTGATTACTATTGTCGTAACGATCTCTTTCAAATTTATATAAGCTTACAACACCAGACTGCAAACCAGCCTCGGTATTAAATATATAACCAGAATCTATTGATGTTCCTAGTTCCTCATCTAAATAATCTTCACAAGACACTGCTATAAGTGCGAACACAACTAACAGTATGCTTTTCTTAAATTTTAAATAATTTTTATTTGTTTTCATAATATTTTTCTATTAAAGTTTAATTTTAACACCCATAGTAAGTGAAGTTGCATCTGGGTAACCAGAATCTGCATTAGAAAATGTACCTCTAATGTTTACCTCTGGGCTATAACCAATATAATCTGTACTAGTAAACAAGTTTGTTCCTGTTATATAAAATTTTATTTGATCTAAATTTAACTTACTAGATACAGCTTCTGAAAGTGTATAACCTAAACTTATAGTTCTTAAACGCACATAAGAAGCGTCTTTAATTGCAGATGCACCTAGATAATCTATTACTGTACCAGAGTTTGCTCTTGGAAATGTAGTTGATGGATTTTCTGGTGTATAGTAAGGAACTTTTACTCCATTAAGTTTCCCTGTTAAAGTACCACCATTGTTATATTCTGATAAAAATGGATTCCTTTTCATAGCTCCTTCAGAGGCATAAAAATCAACATATAAATCGAAGCCTTTATACTCTAAATTTGTAGATAATGAGCCAAACCAATCTGGATTAGGATCTATAAATACTCTATCTTCATCGGTAATTTTACCATCTGGTAAACCTGTTAAGTTACCATCTTCATCTAATCCATTAGTGTCTTTAACTCTTATATCTCCTGGTCTTAAATCTGGCTGTGGATTTGTTGAATCTGGGTTTGATTGAGCTGAATTTGCATAATCTTCACCAACTTGCCAAATACCATCAAATTGAAAATCTCTTATTACATTAGTAGATTGCCCTACATAGTAACCTCTGCCTCTATCTTCTAATAACTCGTCTCCATTTCCATCTTCATATAAAGACAATAGTTTGTTTTTATTGTTAGACCAGTTTGTAGAAACAGCCCATTTAAAATCATCTTTATCAATTAAATTTGCTGTTAAGCTTAATTCTAAACCTTTGTTTTGCAATTCACCTGCATTAAAATATGTAAAATCATAACCTGTGGTTGGTGGTACATCTCTTTTTAATAATAAGTTTGTAGTTCTTGCATCATAATACTGAACTGTACCTATTAAAAGTCTATTAAAAACTGAAAAATCCAAACCTATATTTAATGTAGAAATTCTTTCGTGCTCTAAATTAAGATTTGGCAAAGCACTTTTTGGAGCATATCCAGAAGCTGTTTCACTACCAAAAATATAATTCTGTACATCAGCTTCAAATAACGAAGTATTTGATATACTTAAAGCGTTAATTAAAGAACCGTAACTTACTCTTAGTTTTAATTCACTAATTTGTTCTACATCCATTAAAAAAGATTCATTTTGCATTTTCCAAGCAAAAGCAACTGCTGGGTTGGTAGTCCATTTATAATCTTTAGCATTTACTGAAGAACCATCTCTTCTAACGGTACCTGTAATTAAATACTTATCTAAAAGATTGTAACGAGCTCTTGCCATAAATGATAAGTTTCTAAATCTACTTTTTACGCGTTCTGCACTCACACCACCAATAGCACTTGTTATTCCATCATACCCTAAACTTTCATTAGGGAAACCTGTAGCTTCTGTATATGTTCTTGAGTATTTATTTTCATCTATAGTTTGCGCTAACGTTAAATTAAATTTATGATCCTCGTTAAATTTCTTATCATAATTAAGAATATTTTCAACAAAAAACGCTTCTCTTAATTGATTATCAATAATTGCTCTACCTCTAACATCGTCACCAGAACTACTTAAAGAAGATTGGTATCTTGCTCTTTCAGAGGTTTTTCTAGTTAAAGATGTAGTTAATTGGTATTTTAAATTATCTGTAATTTGATATGTAGGTATAAAATTAATTACATAATCATTTCCTTTTTCATCATCATCTTGTTCATTTAGATTCCACAAAGGATTAAATGCGGTACCTTCCTCTCCACTTGGGTATTGTTTAATGCTGCCATCGTCATTATACGCTTTTCCTAATGGAGAAGTTGTAATTACATTTACATTTGCAGCTCTTTCTATATCATCATTTAAGATATTTACATCAAATCTAACAGCTATTTTATCCGTTATTTCTTGATCTACATTTAAACGTAAGTTTTTTCTAGTATATGAAGATGTAGGAATAATTCCTTCTTCTTTAAAGTAATTAAGACTTCCATATACTTTGGTTTTATCTGAACCACCTACTAAACTAATAGAATGGCTATTTACAATTCCTGAAGACACTAATTCATCTTCCCAATCTACAAATTCATTATTTGCAATTGAATTTAGTTCAATATCACTAAAAATAGCAGCATCATCTGAATACTCATCTGAAGCATTATTAGATCTATCTGCTTCACGTTTTAATTGTGCAAACTCTTGACCAGAATATACATCAAAATTACGCTCTAACTTTTTTGAAGTTAAAAACCCATGATAAGAAACACTAACCTTATTAGCGTTACCTCTTTTAGTTGTTACTAATATAACTCCATTAGACCCTTTACCTCCATAAATTGCCTGTGCTGAAGCATCTTTCAGAACTTCAATAGACTTTATATCGTCTTGATTAATGTCTTCAATTCCTCCCTCTCTAATAATACCATCTACTACATAGATTGCACCAGTATTTCCTTGAAAAGAACTTGAACCTCTTAATAATACATCAGAGGATCCACCAGGTCTTAAAGTACCTCCACCAACATCTACCTGTAATCCAGCTATTCTACCACGTAACATTTCTGTTACATCTGCCGTTGGTGTTGCCGTTGCTTTAGATAAGTCTGTTTTGGCTACCGACCCTACTAAGTCGCTTTTTAACTGAGTACCGTAACCTACTACAACAACTTCGTCTAGTAGGTTTTGATCTACTTCTAATACTACGGTTATTGGGCCAGAGGTTATTGCTACCTCTTTAGTTTGAAAACCAAGGTAAGAGATTCTTAGTGTAGTGTCTGTATCATTAACAGTTAATGAGAACTTCCCATCAAAATCTGTAGAGACACCAATAGTAGCTCCTTTTACAATTACCGATGCTCCTGGTAATGGCATATTATCCTCGGCAGAAAGTACTGTACCAGATATTGTTTTTTGAGATTGTGCAAATGCCGCCATTGAGACAAACAGAAATAAGGACAAAAACAATACCTTAATTTTTTGATAAACTAGTGTTAATTTCATTTGAGTTTTGTTTAATGTTAGTTTAAAAGATTTGTTTTGGATTCAATTTTAATTATCTTAAAAATCAAGTCATTATAAATCTAACTCGATTTACTGATAAATCTGTAAAAATAATGCCGATAAAAAACGAACATCATAATTATACTCCTAAAATCAGTCTTTTACACCAATCGAACAGCCTATAATTACTGAATTTTTAGAAATGATGATACTTTTATAAAAATGTACAAAAAATACGCGTTTTTGTTGCTTGTAGTGGTAATGTAGTGGCGAAAAAGTAAGTGGTAGTGCCTTTAAAACTTTAAAATATAGTCAACTAGGCCATCATTATGATCTAAACTTAATTTCTTTCTTAATCTGTAACGTTTAGTTTCTACACTTTTAATCGATATATTTAGTAAAGATGCTATTTCTTTTGAGGTTAAATTTAAACGTAAATAGGCACAAAAACGCAAATCATTTGGAGTTAAATCTGGATGCGAAGTTTTAAGTTTTTCTAAAAAATATTTATCAACATTATTAAAAGCTTGTTCGAAAAAAGACCAATCTTTAGTATCATTTAAATTACTATCTATAAGCTTAATAGCTATAGAGTTATCTAAATGCTTGTTTTCATTAAGCTCTTTCTTAATTTTAGTTAGGAGTTTATTCTTTCTAATTATACTCATAGTAGAAATTCCCAACTCTCTGTTTTTATTATCAATATCTTGATTCAATTTTTCATTCTTAATTTGCATAATAATTTGCTGATTCTCCAATTGCTCATGCTTAAATTTTTCTAAATAGTAACGTTTATAAGCCTTATGAGTTATTAAAAGAATTATTAAAAGAAATAGAAAATAAAAAAACAATGCAATATTTGAAAGGTACCATGGTCTATGCACCTTGAAATTATAAGATATTGTGTTTTTCGATAAGTTGTTACCAACTTTTGCACGTACGTTAAATGTGTAATCTCCGAAGGAAAGATTTTCAAATGTTACCTGATTATTCTCTGTCCATTTACTCCACTTAGTTGATTGCCCTTCAAGATTGTACTGGTACTTTACGTTTAAATATTTATAATACTCAGGAACCGAATATTTAAAGGATAATAACCCTTGTTTATAATCTAACTCTGTATCTTTATTAAGGGCGTATGCTATGTTCTTATCATCAATATCTTTTACAGAAACTGAATTTAAATAAATAGAATAGTCAGCTGTTTTATTAATTAAAGATATGTCGAGTGTTAAATAACCATTTGCTGTTCCTAAAACATACGTTTTATGATCTACTAGGGCTATATTTTCGTACCCTAAAACTCCTTTTCTTAGTTTTGAAGGTATAGAGATGTTTTTTATAATGGGTTTATTTGTTACATCATCATTTTCTATGTAGCTAATATTATCTTTTGAGAAAGCCCACAATTTCTCATTTTTATCTACCACTAATTTACCCGAAATATAATCTTCCTTTTTTATAATATTACTTAAAATTGCGTCTCTTTCAAAAGCCATTTTTGATTCGTTATAGATAAAAAGTCCTTCTTCTGAGGCATAATGAATTTGATTCTTATATTTAATTAAACTTGAATTTTTTCCTAAAATCAAACTCGTTTCCATATCAAGTTTTTGTACTTTAGTTAGGCTATCATTCAATTTTAATTTAAAAACCCCTTTATACTCGTGATTAACCCAAATTTGATTTGTAGCATCAATTTCTATATATCTCGAAGAGTTTTTAAAGCCTTCAATTTTATTTTTAACACTCCAATTATTATTAACTTTTTCAAGAATATACAATCCATTATAATTTCCTTGAAGAAGTATGTTTTTACGATTTGGTATTTGCTTAAAAGTCCATGCGCCTAACTCGTTACTTATTTTAGTTACTATATTATTGGCTATAACAAACGTTCCTAAATGGTGTCCGCAAAATAAATATTCATTATTAAAATTAAATAAATCCCATACTTGACCCGCAGTACCTTCAACAAACTTAAATGTATCATTAACCACATCTAAATCTTTGTAAAATAAACCCTGATTAGATCCTATATATAACTTATTATCAAATACTTGAGTTGTGTACACGGTTCCTAAAACTCCATCGTAATCAAAAAATGTTTTAACAGCAGATTTTACATTTATGCAGTTTATTCCATTATCTAAACCTGTCCAAACATTATTTGCACTATCTTCAAATAAGGTTAATACTGTATTATTACTCAGTCCGTTTTTTTGATTGATTTGATAGTCTATAGTTCCATCTTTTGATAAATGTATAACACCATCAGAAATTGTTCCTAACATAAAACTCCCATCTTCCAACATAATACTGCTAAAAATATTCATTGCTTCCAATACTGGGTTTACGTTAATTTTCCATGGTAGTAATTGATTATTTTGGAATTTATAAAAACCTAAATTTCTTGTGAGAATAACTAAACTTTCTTCATCATTAAAAATATTTATTATTCTTTCAGATTTTGTAATCGGATGCTCTATAATTAATTTCGATTTTCCCTCTTCAATAGTATAAATCCCCTCATCAGCTACATGATAATATAATTGGCTGTTAACTTTATAAATCTTGTAAATAGTATTAGTAGCATTTAAAATTTTAAATGTTGCCGTTTCAGAGTTGTAAAAATAAATTTTAGTATTTGACTGAAAAACAACCCATTCATTATATTCAATAATATTCCAAATTTGCTCATCCTCAGACATTTGTATCTCCAGATTGGAGGATAATGAAACATAGTCTAACGTACCTAATTCATTTATTAACCAATATCCAAACTCTGCATAACACCCTGTATATATTTTATCTTGGATAACATTTACGGCTCTAATTATTGTATTGTTTGGAGATGCATATGTTATCCATTCTTCACCATTATACTCTAATAATCCTTTGTTATTTGCAACATAAATAAAATTGTTTAATCCTTGAGAAATCATCCAATTTTGATTATCTCCTAAATAATTTTCTGCAGTAAACTTTTCAATAGGTGGTAACTCCTGACTAAAAGTAGTCTGGAATGTAAGTAATAATAAAATTGTCTGTAAAATTTTCATTTTTTAACTAAAATTCAAACAAATAAAATATTTTAAATTCTATTCAATAAAGATAGTTTTAGAAAACGGTTATACAAAATAACCACTAATTTTATATTGAATTCAGGTTAAAAAACAGCTATTAACCTCAAATATCTTAACTTTATTTTCGAACATTTAATTCAATCCAGTTATTATAAGTTGCTTCTAAATCTTTTACTTTTTCAGGATATTTTGATGCTAAATCAATACGTTCTCCTGGATCTTTAGTTATATTAAATAGTTTTAATTCCATATTGTCCACTATCGGCGCAATATATTGTGCAGAAGGTTCGCTTTTCCAATGATTTTCTTTAGCATTTGTTAATTTCCAATCGCCTTGACGTACGGCCCAAGTTTTTTGCCATTTCCAAACTAATAGACGATTTTCTTCTGGTTTTAAAAGATCAATACCATCTATAGAGGTATCAGTAATTTTTGCTCCAGCAATGTTTACTAACGTTGGTAAAATATCAGTTGCAGAAACATACTTAGTTTCAACTTTTCGAGCATCAATTTTATTTGGCCAACTCATGGCTAAAGGCACTCGTATTCCGCCTTCCCATAGCGAATATTTACCTCCAGTTAATGGTGTGTTATTTGAACCTGTAAGCGGTGATCCTCCATTATCTGAAATAAAAACAACAACCGTATTTTTATCAATCCTTTCTGCTTTTAAGGCATCTAACACACGTCCAATATTATCATCTAAACAATTAAGATTGGCTAAATAATAGTTGCGTAAATCTTCATGTTGAATCGCTCCAACTCTAGAATATTTATCATAATAAGCAGCATAAGAACCCGGTTTATGTTTCCCAAAAGCTACCAAGCTATCTGGATCATAATTATAAATTTCTTTTACACTGTATTTGTCTAAATATTTTTTTGGTACTTCGTGAATTAAATGATGTACAGCACTATACGACAAGGTTAAAAAGAAAGGTTTTTCTCTTTTTCTTTTTATGTAATTAATAGATTCATCAGTTAAGATATCAGTAAGATAGCCTTCATCATAACTTTTTTCTCCCATATTATGCATTAATGGTCCTAAAAGAGCACTTGTTCCATAAGGATCTGGAGTGCGATCTTTAATTTTTTGTGAATTCAACCAATAGTCGTGCGCATGAGCACTAAAACCTAAAAACTCGTCGTAGCCATGGTTTAAAGGATATTCTCGAACATCATTTTTATGAAAATTCTGTCCTAAATCATTTTTACCAATTCGAGCCGTTTCGTAACCAGCTTCTTTTAAATACTCTGCTATTGTTTTAACATCGTCTGGCAAACCTGGTCCCCAACTAGCTGGTTTATCCCATCTAAATTGATTTTTTCCTGTCAAAATCCCTGCTCTTGACGGACTACAAACAGGTGCTGTAACATACGCTTGTGTAAAAACAGTTCCTGAATTTCCTAAGCTTGTTATATTTGGTGTTGAAATACTTTTATCATGGTTTTTAAAAGGTGAAAAATCTGCATAACCTTGATCATCAACAACTATTAAAAGTATATTTGGTTTTTTTTCTTCAACTTTATTTTTTGTTTGGCAAGAAACCATACAAAACAATAGAAATAACACTATTAAATTTTTCATGATTAGTTTTATCTGAATTTATTCTATTTCAAATTTAGTTAAAACGAAATAAAACAAACTAAACCTTATTAACTATTCCTAAATAAATATGATCCAAAGAAATTGAATGAATTTCTTTGGATCATATTTGTCGTAAAGTAGAACTTATTTTAATTGACTGGATTTTAATGCGATGCTGAAATATTTTCAGCTGGCTAAAGTTATAAATAACTCATTTCAAAAAAAATCAAATGTTGTTAGTTGTATTTTTTAAATTTTTAAGAACATGCTAACATGTTCTTAAAAACCATTGAAATTATTAAGAAGTCAAGAATTAATGACCGTAATTTCTTCTGCGATTCCAGTTAGTTCTTTTTGAGCTATGGAAATCAATAAATTTTCCTTTATGCTCTAATTGGTTGTTTTCTTGTGTTGTAAAGATGTCGATAATAGTGTCTAATGTTTTCATAATAAATTGTGTTAGTAGTTAATAACACAACAAATATATATAAGAATATAGTACTATGCAAAACAAAGTACTATATTATGAAATATTTAACATTTAAAAAATCGTAATATCCTAATAATTAGCACTATACTAAAAATATGATTTTATTTTTAAAAAGAAAAGCTCATTAAAATTAATTAATGAGCTTTATTTATGAGGTTGAAATTTACATTTAATAACTCATTTCTACAATTTTCTCAACTTCTTTTGGAGTTACTTTTCCATGTTCACCCAAACCTTTCCAGCCACGCTCTTCAAAACGTTTTGAAATTATTTGTGCAGTTCCTTTATAATCTTCTGTGTATTCAGATAGCTTAGTTTTAATACCTAATGAATGGAAAAACTTAGTAGTTTTTTCAATTCCAGCTTTTGCCTTTTCTTCTTTTGTTCCTTCAGTAATATTCCAAACTCGTTCTGCATACTGTGCCAATTTATCCTTTTTGTCATCAAAATTTACTTTGTAATGACTTTCAGCAATTATAGCCAACGTTCTAGCATGATCTATTCCAAATAAGGCAGTTAATTCGTGTCCCATCATATGTACAGCCCAATCACTTGGAACCCCTTGTTGAATTAATCCGTTTAAGGCCATAGTACAACTCCACATAAAGTTTGATGCCGCTTTATAATCTGAAGTATCTTTTAAAATTGCAGGTGCAACTTCAATAATGGTTTGTAAAATACTTTCAGCAATTCTATCTTGTAATTTAGCATCTACAGAATAGGTCATATATTGCTCTAAAACGTGCGTAAAAGCATCTGCCAATCCGTTAGCAATTTGACGTTGAGGTATTGATTTTACCACTTCTGGATCCAATACTGAAAACATAGGAAACAATCCTGGTCCGCCCATTGCAAATTTCTCTTTTGTTTCTGCTCTGGTAATAACTGCACCCGAATTCATTTCGGAACCTGTTGCGGGTAAAGTAAGTACGCTACCAAAAGGCATTCCTTTTAAAGTTCTAATACTATTTTTTAAAATATCCCAAGGTTCGTCACCTTCATATAAGGATGCTGCAGATAAAAATTTAGTTCCATCAATAACAGAACCTCCACCAACAGCTAGTAAAAATGTAATTTTTTCAGCTTTAATAATATCTAAAGCTTCCATTAAAACATCGTATTCTGGATTTGCAGGAATTCCACCAAATTCAATTACTTCAAAATTTGAAAGTGCTTTTGAAACTTGTTCGTAAACACCGTTTGTTTTTATACTTCCTCCACCAAAAAGCATTAATACTTTGGCATTTTCTGGAATTTCAGTAGCAATATTCTCTATTTGTCCTTTTCCGAATAAAATTTTTGTCGGATTTTTATATTGAAAATTGTTCATAATTTATAATTTTTTTGTTTTATTAATTATTCAATTACAGTTACTAAATCTTCAGTAGATTTTCTAACCTTTTTAAGGTTTACCAACCAATCACTTTCGGTATCTCTATAACCAATTGGCAATAGTACACAACTGCGCAATCCTTTTTCTCGTAGGCCTAAAATTTTATCAACTGCTTCAGGCTCGAAACCTTCAATTGGAGTTGTATCTACACCTTCGTAAGCAGCAGCAATAATAGCAGCACTAAAAGCAATATAAGCTTGTTTTGCAGCGTGGTTGAAGTTTATTTCGGCATCTTGCTGTGGATAAAAACTTAATAATTTCTGACGGTAAGCTTCCCAACCTTCATTTTTAAACCCACGAATTTCGTTGGTTAAATCGAACATTTTATTAATTCTGTCTTCGGTATACGTATCCCAAGCTGCAAAAACTAATAAATGAGAACAGTCTGTAATCATAGATTGGTTCCAAGCTACAGGTCTAATTTGTTCTTTAATTTCTTGATTTTTAACTACAATTATTTCAAAAGGTTGCAATCCACTTGATGTTGGAGCTAAACGAGCAGCTTCAATAATATTGTCTATTTTTTCTTGAGATACTTTTTCTTTATTCATTGCTTTTGCAGCGTATCTCCAATTTAATTTATCTAATAATTCCATTTATTTTTAGTTTTAAGTTTTAATTTTTTGTTGCTAATAATTCTATTTGTTCTGATGTAATAATTTGCTTTTCTGAAGTTGAATTTGCCAAGTTTAACATAGTCTGTGCAATATGTTCAGCTTCAGTAATTTTATATTTTTTTAATTTCCCGAAGAATAAAGGCTGCACAATTTTAAAAACTGCCAATCCTACTTTTTCACCAATTCTAGATTCACTTCTATTTCCTCCAATAATTGATGGTTGTAAAACATAGGTGTTTAAAATGTTTTGTCGTAAAACTTCTTGTTCCATTTCACCTTTTGTTCTATTATAAAAAACACTGCTTTTAGCATTCGCACCAATAGCTGAAACAACTACAAACGTTTGTATTCCATTTTCTTTTGAAAGCTTTGCGGCAGATGCAGGAATTCCGAAATCAATTTTTCTGTAGGTTTCTTTATTTGGAGTTTTTTTAGCAGTTGTTCCTATACAGCAAAACACTTCATCACCAGTAAAATCTTTTTTAAAATTTTCTAGTTCTAACATATTCCCAACAAATTGATTTACTTTAGATGGTAGCCCTTCAATTTTATTTCTTGAAAATAATTTAACGTTTGTATACCTATTGTCTTCAATTAATTTTTGAAGTAAAATTCCTCCTGTTAAACCCGTTGCCCCTAAAATAATTGCTGTTTTTCCCATAATTATACTTTTATACTGTCCCAAGCTGCCAAAAAAGCTTCATTCAAATTTTTTTCAGTTAATTTAAAGGAATCGTTTTGTTGCATTGTTGTTAAAAAAGCCAATGGGTAAATGGAATAAGCATATAATAAATAAGGTGAAATTAATTTTATAATGCCTTTTTGCTGTCCTCGCTCCCATAAATCTAATAAAGGCTGTAAATGCTTTAATCCTTTTTGTCTGCTCTCTTCATCAATCATTGGAGTATTGTCACATTGCGATAAGAAATTAGCCTCTTCTACTTGATTTATTTTAAAGTTTGCAATATTAAACCAAATTTGTTGAAAACTTTCTTTTATAGGCTGATTAACATCGTAATTTTCAAAAGCCTGAGTACTGTATGTTGCTTTTATTTCTAAATACAACTGATTGATTAAGTCTTGTTTATTTTCAAAATAAATATAGATAGTTGCAGGCGAAACCTCAGCTAATTTTGCAATTTTAGACATTGGCGCATCGTGAAAACCATTATTGATAACCAAACTTAAAGTTGCGTTTAATAAGGCAATTCTTTTTTCGTTACTTTTAACTCTTTTAGCCATTATTAATATTGTTAATTGAAACGCTATTTTTTATTTTCCATACTATAAAAATTAGTAAAAATTGAATTGGTAACCTTATTAAAGCAGCTTTTTGGCTTCCAATTGCTGGTGTTTCTGAAAAAACATCCCAAATATGAATTGGTAAAAAAAGAAATAATAAAACAAGAATTCCAATAGCACCAATTTTAGCATATTTTTTAATTAATAAAAGCACACCCACTAAAATTTCAGCAACACCCGAAGCATAAATTATGGTTGTTTTTAAAGGTAAAAATTCAGGAACAAAGGGCATGAAAAAAGCTGGTTTTAAAAAATGTTGTATTCCTGCATATATCATAAATAATGCAATTACTATTTTTAAAATATTCCAGATTTTAAATGTTTTTGATTTCATATGATAGTTTTAATAAAGTGCAAATATAGTACATGTTTTTCACAAAACGAACGTTCATTCACTTTGTGAATATTAAATTTATCTTAAAGTTTTAAATAGTACTTTTACACTTTATAAAAAATATGGCACCTAAAAGCAATCTTCACCCAAATAACAAACATAAAAAAGGATATAATTTTAAAGAATTATGTGAGGCATATCCTCTATTGCAAGATTTTGTATTTGTAAACTCCTATAACACTGAAACTATAGATTTTGCCAATCCAAAAGCTGTTAAGGCAATAAACACAGCACTGTTATTTAAATATTACAATATTCAATTTTGGGATTTCCCCGATGATAATTTATGTCCGCCAATTCCTGGACGTGTAGATTATATCCACTATTTAAACGACTTACTAAAAAGTTCTGGCATAGAGAACAATATAACTATGTTAGATATTGGTGTTGGAGCAAATTGTATTTATCCATTATTAGGTAATTCTGAATACAAATGGAATTTTATTGGAACTGATATTGATAAAAAATCGCTAGACAGAGCGGAGAAGATCATCAAAAAAAATGGACTTTCTGAAGTTATTAAACTTAAACAACAAAAGGATGCTGCTCAAATTTTTCAAGGAATTTTAAATGAAGATGCTAAATTTTCTGCAACTATTTGTAATCCTCCATTTTACAAATCGCAGGAAGATGCTATGCTAGCCAACGCTCGAAAATTAGAAGGATTGGGGAAACAATCAGATGAAGCTAGAAATTTTAGCGGAAAACAACAAGAACTTTGGTACAAAGGAGGTGAAAAAGCATTTTTACATACATATTTATATGAAAGCTCTATGTTTAAAACACAATGTTTTTGGTACACTACATTGGTTTCAAAAAAAGAAAACGCGGAAAGTATGTTACCTTCATTAAAAAAATTGGGAGCAACTGAAATTAAAACAATCCCAATGCATCAAGGTAATAAAGTTACGCGCATAGTAGCATGGACTTTTCTATCTAAAGAAGAACAAGATAAATGGTAATGAATTATTGAGATTCTGAAATAAACCTGCTAGCCGACTGGCTCGTTCAGAATAACGAATCTTAAAACTTTTTCTCCTCTTCTAATTAATATTGATGAAAAGCTTCTGAAACAAATTTTAAAACTTCAGGTAGTGATGCTCTCCAATACGTCCAACTATGACCGCCATCTCTAACTCTATATTCGTGTGGAACCTCTTTTTTTCTAAGTGCAATATGTACCAAACTATTGCCTTCATATAAAAAATCATCATCGCCACAATCTATAAACCAACGTACTGATTTCAATTTATCTGTTGGTGTATTTTCAATTAAAGAAACAGCGTTGTGGTTTTCAAAATAGGATTGTATTTTACCTTCATCTGTAATTTTAATTTGCATTCTTTCAAGCTGCATTTTGAAATTATTAATTGAGGGTGGACCAACATATGCACTTAACGGACAGGCAGAAGAAAATAAATCTGGACGATGTAAGGCATACATAAAAGAACCTCCGCCTCCCATTGAAAGTCCAGCAATGGCTCTAAATCGTTTTTTACTTTTAATTCTATACGTTTTTTCAACGGTTGGCATTAATTCTTCAAAAAAGAAGTTTTCATAGTTCCAATCGCCTTCAATACTATTAAAATATCCAACCTTTTTTGTGTTTGCGTCGGGCATAATTATAATCATTGGAGTTGCAGAACCATCTTTAATTGCAGCATCTGTTATGCGAAGTACCTCTCCAAATTGAATCCAGCCAGTTTGGTCATCGCCCATTCCGTGCAGTAAATACAATACCGGGTAACTTCTTTGTGAAGTTTCATAATCTGGTGGCAAATAAACGGCAAATTTCCGTTCCATTTTTAAAATGGAACTTTTGATTGATAGGTTGTCAAAAACTTTTCCGGTTTGACTAAAACCACTAATTACAAATAAAAAACTAAAAAAAACTGTGCATATATATTTCATAAATACAAACTAAAAAATTGATTTTTAAAAGTACTAAATTCATTTAAATATCTATAAAAGTAACTTGTTTAAAATAGCTACTTATTTTTATTCTTTTTGAAGAAAAATATCTTGTAAAATAATCCTCAAAAAAATATGACCATTTTAAATCGTGTTTAGAATGCAATATTACATCCCTATCTATGCCATAATTCACTTCGCTTTATAAATTCAAATTTTCGTTTATTCGTAATTTTGAAGTGTGATAATCAAGTCATATAATAATAAAAATTAGTAATGGAAGATTTAAAATTTAGAGTTTTAGCGCATAGTGAAAACCCAACAAAAACTGTTGTCAAAGCTAGAGGTTTTGAAATTATACTTGATGAACCTGAAAGTCTTGGAGGCACCAATCAAGGTGCAAATCCTGTTGAATTTATACTTGCTGCTTTTTGCGGCTGCATAAATGTAATGGGACACGTAATTGCAAAAGAAATGGAGTTTGAATTACGTAGTATAAAAATTAAAATGTGTGGTAATTTAAATCCACAACGCTTGTTCGGATCTTCATTTGAAGAACGGGCAGGTTATAAAGGAATTGATGTTTCTATAGAGCCAGATTGTGATGCTCCTATAGAAGTTTTAGAAGAATGGTTGGCTAAAATTGAAGATAGATGTCCTGTTTCAGACAACTTATCTAATAAAACACCTATAAATTTATTGCTGAAAGGTAAATTTCATTCTGTTGAAAATATAAGTCAGTTTTGTTAGCTGATTTTGTTTGTTTGTTTAAAATCATCGCTGTTACAAGTAAAATTGAAGCTTTTTGAGTTTAATTTATGATATTTTTTTCTACTTCTCACTTGTAATGGCGATTATTAATTAATACCAACGCTTTTTATTCTTTTTTGATGCCGCAGATTTTCTTCCTGGTTTATGTTTACTTTTCCCTGGTGTTCTATGTACTTCTCTTTTTGCTTTAGGGTCTAACACATACGGATGTTCGTCCATTACCGGAACTGCAGTATTTATTAATTTTTGAATATCCTTAATATATGTTTTTTCGTCTGCTGAGCAAAATGAATATGCATTTCCTGTATTTCCTGCTCTACCAGTTCTTCCAATTCTGTGCACATAGGTTTCAGAAACATTTGGAATGTCAAAATTTATAACAGCATCTAAATTATCAATATCGATTCCACGTGCTGCAACATCCGTTGCAATTAAAATATTTATGGCACCATCTTTAAAATTATTAAGTGCTTTTTCTCGGTCGTTTTGATTTTTATCTCCGTGAATACTGTCTACTTTATAACCATTTCCTTTTAGCATTTTTTCAAGTTTAGCGATACCCATTTTGGTACGTCTAAATATTAAAATATTACCTTTTATGGTGTTTCTTAACAAGTGTAAACACAATTCCATTTTATGTTGTTTATGTACATAAAACAACAACTGATTTACATTTTTAGCCGCAGATGATGTTGGTGTTGCATCTACCGTTTCTGGATCTTTTAAAATTGTATTTGCCAACTGCACTACTTTGGCTGGCATTGTTGCAGAAAACAACAATATTTGTTTTTCTTTGGGACATAAACGTTCAATTTTTCGAACATCGTCTATAAAACCCATATCTAACATTAAATCGGCTTCATCTAACACCAAAATTTCAATAAAATCTAGATTTAAGCAATCTTGTTTGTGTAAATCGAGTAACCTACCTGGTGTAGCAACCAAAATATCAACCCCTTTTTTTAGTACATCTTTTTGTGGTTCTATGGAGGTTCCTCCATAAACAACAGCAGTTCTTAAATTGGTGAATTTGCTATACGTTTCAAAATTATCTTCAATTTGTATGGCTAATTCTCGGGTAGGACTAATTACTAACGCTTTTACCTTTTTTCCTTTTTTACCAGCATCTTGTTTATCAAAAAGCAATTGTAAAATTGGCAACGCAAAAGCAGCTGTTTTTCCTGTTCCAGTTTGTGCAGATGCAATTACATCTTTTTTTGCTAAAACCAGTGGAATAGTTAGTGCCTGTATTGGTGTTGCAGAAGTATAATTTTTAGCCTCGATGGCTTTTAAAATAGGTTTATTTAGCTGTAAGTCTTTAAATTGCATAGATGTTGTTTAAAACAAGATTTTTGCAAAGATACAGTAAAATAGGAAATACTATTTAAACATATATATTATTGTATAATAGCACTTTATGTTTTATGTCATTCCTGTAAAGCCAGCAATCTAGACCAAGCTTTCAAGAAACATATTTTGTCTTCAAATATTACAAAACCAACAAACCATAATTTCTTAAATTTTTAATCGGTTTTGAATACCAAAACAATTCAAAATTTTCAAAATGCAGTTCAAAATCTACTTTTAATTGTTGAAATGTATGTGAATTACCTTTTTGAATAGCTATTTTATCTAAAGTATTAAGTAGCCATTCTCCTTTATCTTTTTCTAATGATGTTTCAAAAAGTTCGTTTTTAGTATGAAACGCTAATTGAATAAGTTCTCTTGTTTTTCCTCTTTTTGTTTTTGAAGTATAAGAAACCAAAGGAGTACCGCCCATCCAAACTATTTTGGCTGATGTTTTAGTTGTTAAACTTTCTTCTGAAGTTAAACAGTCCTCAATAAAATAAGGATGAATTGTAGTTGATGGAATTTTAAAATCGAACCATTCTTGCAGGTCAACATCAAAACCAATACCGTGCATAAAATTAAAAATGGACTTTTTTAAACCATAACTAAATTTTGAATGGTCTATTCCAGTAACATCTTTAAATTCAACATCGTTATTGGCAAAAGTAATCTCTTTATAATTTGGAAGCACACCGTACTCTTTTGGATGTAAACCAATTGGACTGTGTGCCGTCAAAGAAAATTGATGCCAAAATCCAGAATTGATAATGTCTAAGGCAAATAATTGACGTACCATTTCTAAACTATCTACTGTTTCTTGTATTGTTTGAGTTGGAAAACCATACATTAAATAAGCGTGCACCAAAATATCAGATTCAGTAAAATTAAGGTTTACCTGCGCCACTTGTTCCACAGTTACACCTTTGTCAATTAGTTTTAATAAACGATCTGATGCCACTTCTAATCCGCCAGAAACTGCAATTAAACCCGATGCTTTTAAAAGTGTACATAAATCTTTGGTAAAACTTTTTTCAAATCGAATGTTTGCCCACCAAGTAACGGTTAAATCTCGTTTTAAAATTTCTAATGCTAATGCTCTCATTAAAGCTGGAGGTGCGGCTTCATCTACAAAATGAAATCCACTTTCTCCTGTGGTTTCAATAATTGTTTCCATTCTGTCCGCCAATAATTTTGCAGTTATGGGTTCGTAGATTTTTATATAATCTAAAGAAATATCGCAAAACGTACATTTTGCCCAATAGCAACCGTGCGCCATTGTAAGTTTATTCCAACGTCCATCGCTCCATAAACTATGCATTGGATTGGCAATTTCAATTACAGAAAGGTAGGTATCTAATAGTAAATCGGTATAATTTGGTGTGCCTAATTCGCTTTGTTTATAATCGCTTCTGGTTGCTAAATTGTTAAAAACAACCTTATTATTTTCTAGTAAAAATGTTCTTTTAAAGTTGTAATTTTCTTCGGAAGGGTTTTTAACATAGTTCCATAACATTTCAACAGGTAATTCTCCATCATCTAGTGTAATAAAATCGAAAAAATCAAAAACACGAATGTCAGAAAGGCTACGTAATTCGGTATTTGGAAATCCACCACCCATAGAGACTGTAATTTCTGGATAGTTATTTTTAATGAATTGTGCGCAGCGAAATCCGCTATATAAATTCCCAGGAAAAGGCACCGAAATACACACCAATTTTGGCTGAATAGCTTTTAACTTTTTATCTAAAATTTCAAGTGTAATTTCATCAATATACGTTTTCTCTGATTGCAAATTGTTGTACAATTCATCAAAACTATTGGCACTTTGCCCTAAGCGTTCCGCATATCTACTAAATCCGAAGTTTTCATCTACACATTCTTTAATAAAATCTGAAATATCTTCTAAATATAAAGTCGCTAAATGTTTTGCTTTGTCTTGAATTCCCATAGAACCAAAAGCCCATTCTAAATCATCTAATTGATCAAATCTTGATGCCTTTGGAAGGTACGAAGTTGTACAAATTTGCCGTGCTAATGTTTCATTTTTTCCTTGAAGAAAAGAAATTACAGCATTTATTGTTGTAAGATAACTGTTCTTTAAAGCATATATACGTTGCGAATTCTGAGAAGTAATACTGTTATTTTCAAGCGCAATATTAAATAATTTTATTAAACTTTTTTTGGAAAATAAGGCTGCAATAACTTCAATACCTAAATCCATTTGAAAAGAACTTATTTGCTTGGTATTTAAAAAACCTTTTAAATAAACTGTTGCAGGATATGGTGTATTAAGTTGTGTAAAAGGAGGCGTAATAAGCAGTATATCTTTAGCCATTATGTGTTTTCTTTGGTTAAAAAGCGCTCTTTTATTTAATAGTTTTTAAATATAAATTTTCTACTTTTTCTCTTGCCCAAGGTGTTTTTCTTAAAAATTTAAGACTCGATTTTATGGTTGGGTTGCTTTTAAAACAGTTTATTTTAATGAGTAATGCTAATTCTTCCCAGCCATATTCCGCAATTAAATATTGCAAAATTTCAGCTAATTTCACACCGTGTAACGGATTGTTTGGTTGTTCTGCGTCGCTAATTTTATTTTTCATATTTTTTTAATTGTAATTAGCTTTTTTCTGCCTCTTCAGTGGACGAGTGTAATTCGTTTTCTATAACTTCAATCATTTTGTTAAATTCATTTTCTTCATACAAACGTGAAAGAAAAATAATTTTTCCATTTTTATCGAGTACAATATTTCTGGTTACGCCTGCTTTTGGTAGTGTAAAACTTTCAAAAATGGCACCATCAGCATCAATAGTAAACGGATAAGTCACCTTCATTTGAGCAATAAATCGTTTTACTTTTTTTAGATCTTCTTTTAAATCGATTCCTATTAAAATAAAATCTTCATTTTTAAATTTTTGCCAAACTTCTTTTTCTAAATGAGGCATTTCTTTTCTACAAACAGCACACCAAGAAGCTGTAAATTGTAACACTACAACTTTACCTTTTAAACTTTGGTTTGTATGTTGCGTTCCGTCTAATAATGCAAAGTTTAAATCTGGTGCTTGTTCTCCAACCTTTACTTTATATCCTCTTGTAGCGTCTTCTTGCCCAAAACTTATCTGAAAAAATAATAATAAAGTGATTGCTAGTATGTTTTTCATTTTAAAAAATTAATTTTTGTAAATATACTCGAAAATAGTAAAACACTATAGATTTATAGAAATAGCAATTTAATGCTTTTATATGGTTGAAAACACTAACAATTGCAAAAAAAACTAGCAAATTTAGCTGTGAAAATCGGGTTTAAAGTAATTTTTCAAAACAAACGCTATTTGCAACATTTTTATAGAATCCGAAATTTGCTGTAATTGCGTATCCACAATTTTTATATAGTTCTATTGCTTCTGGTTGTTGTTTCCCTGTTTCTAGAATACATTTTGAAAAGTTTAATTCCCTTGCCCAAGTTTCTAATTCTTTTAAAACTTTGGAAGCAATACCTTTTCTCCTGCCACTAGGAGCGACAAACATGCGTTTTATTTCAACAAAGTTTCCTTTATGAATTTTAAATGCACCACACCCAAGTGCCATATTATTGTTATAGGCAATTACTACATGATTTAAGTTATCAATTTTATTGAACTGATCGTAAAAGCTATGATCTGGACCGTCACAAATTTTTAAATATGCATCCAATTGTTTAACAAGGTTTACAAAATCTTGGTTTTTAGAATTTGTTCTCACTATTTTAATCATTCCTAATTTTTTTAAACGGCATTTTTAACGGTAATATATTTTCTGAGATTTGAAGCTAAAATAGTATTGATTTCATCTTTATTTTCTTTAGAAGTTTCAATAAATAAAAAACCGAAAACTGCATATTTTCTAAAATCTACTTCTCTTAGATTTAAAGGCTTTTTAAAATCTTTTAATAGCAATTCATAATCAAAAGAAGCGATGTCTTTTTCATTAATTCCAGAGTTGTTATCTAATACAATTAGGCTGTATAATGTATCTTTTCTGGTTTCAAAAATCGCATTCCAGTTTGGTGCTTTTTGATATAAAAACTGCTCGTAAGAATTAAAACCGTACGCAAAATAAGACATATCTCCTGTTGTACACCAACCACCAAAACGCAGCGGATTAATTTCTATTGGAATTATAGTATTGTTGCTGTCGACTCTGATTTCAACGTGCATTGGGAAATTTTTTAATTGTGCTTTTTCTCCAACAATTTTTAAAAAAGATTCAATTTTTAGCTTGTGTTTTTCTATAATTTCTTTTGAAGTGCTATAAACACGATCGCTAACATCTTTATCTGAAGAAAATATATGATGCATCACATTTAGAACAACTGGATCGCCATTTTTATTAAAATAACAGTCTACGGCATATTCTTCACCTTCAATATATTGTTCAATAATAAAATCGGAAACATCTACTACTTCTTTAGGATACATTCCTTTAAAAGATTCAATTTCTTGTTCAATATTGGCTAAAACAGTTTGCCATTCTAAAGCATTATCAACTTTATGAACTGCCAAACTAAAAAACCCAACTGCAGGTTTCAATATTAAAGGGAATTTTAATGTTGCGGTTTCTATTTTAGATAATTCAGAAAGTTGTACACCTTTAAAAAAGTAATTTGGAAAAGCATCTTTAAGTAATTCTCTAAATAAAATTTTATTTTTAAAAAGCTGAATTTGACTCGGTAATTTAGAAAAACTCAAGTTTTTTTCTATCCAACTAATAGCATTTTCAGAATTTGAATACAATAATAAATCTGCCTCTTTTTTATACCTTTCTATAGCTTCTTTTTCAGAAATCCAATTTAGAGATTCATCAGAAATCATACTTTTTGAAACTTCTGTTATAATTATTGGAAAGTTATTTTCTTTAATAGTTTTTATTAAAAAATCTGACGCAAAAGGTTTGTCAATTAATAGCATTTTCTTGTTTTTTTATGTAGAATTCTAACGCTATAAAAGTACAAAAACTTTTTATTGATTGCATTTAATAAAAGGAGCTTGTTTACTTTAATTTCTTAATTAATGCTATTAATGAAACAAAAGCCCAAACGCCTTCTAAAATTATAAATGGCAAGTAATTTAATAATATTGAAGCCAAACAAGCCATACTGGCGCCGGTTAAATTTAATACAATAAATAGTACATCTTTACTTTTTAGTTTCCCTGTAACGTTAAGAATATATGCTAAAAGTATTTGAAAAACTCCAATAAAACCAATCCAATCTATACTATTCATTATTTATATATTTTTCTAAAATTTTGGAGGTAAGTTACAATTTTAAATTATTGGTTTTTATATAAAATTTTATGCTTTTACACGCTGTTTTATCTTATTTTACTAAACTTACCAACCTTGGGTGTTTGTTGAATTCTATAAAGGTAAACAGATTCTAATTTATATTGAATATATTTATTCGCCCTAATATTTCAAATAAAAACTGAATGTCAATTATAGATCAAAAAAAGATTTTACGAAAAGAGATGCTGTTAAACCGTTCAAAGTTATTAAATTCTGCAAAGAAAAAATACGATGCATGGATTTGTAATTCGTTGTGGAGCACAATTAAAACACATCAATTTAAAAAAGTACATTGCTATTTACCTATGGGAACAGAAATTGATATTACTCCGTTAATTAACAACATGTTACACGATGGAATTACGGTTGTAACGCCCAAAACTTTAACAAAACGCAGGTTACAACATTTGGTATTAGCATCTTTAAACGAATTAGAACAAGGATTATTTGGAACACAATACCCAGCCAATGCTGCGGAATTTTTAGGAACGTACGATTTAATTATTGTTCCGGGATTGGCATTTAATAGTTTGAATTACAGATTAGGTTATGGTGGTGGTTATTACGATAATTTTATGGAGCAACATCCAAATTCAAGAAAAACAGGAATCTGTTATCCGTTTCAGAATGTGGAAAAAATTCCGTTGGAAGCGCACGATTTACAATTAGATGAAATTTTAGTTGACTTGGATTTTTTAGAGTTGTAACAGTAACTTTTTGAAATTTAAATTAATACTTTAAATACATGATATGATTTGGGTTTGAATGTGTTTTTGATATTTGAAAATCATATTTTCCAACAATTTTAAACCCTGCTTTTTGGTAAAAATTTATAGCTCTTTGGTTTTCTACCCAAACTGCCAACCAAATTCCTTCTTGTTGATTTTTTTTAGACAATGCCACATTAAAATCGAATAATTTTAATCCTAACTTTTGCCCATAAAATGCTTTCAATAAATAAAACCGATCTAATTTGGTAACATTTTTAGATGAAATATTACTATTTGAAATGTTTAATTCAATTTTAGAAAATCCCACAATTTTATTATTGTAATACATTAAATAATACAAATTATTGAGGTTTTCTATTTGTTTTACAATTGTTTCTTTTGTGTATGTTTTAGAAACAAACGCTGTAATATCAGATTTAGAGGCACTTATTCCGTGTGATTCCCAAAAAGTTTTTTCACCAATTTCAGCTATTAATGCTGCGTGCTTAATTTCAGCTTTAATTATTTTTATCATGTATGCTATATTCGAGATTTAACACAACAAATCTTGTTTTTTATTTAATTTTCCTTTTTATCATCTTCTGCAAGAAAATATTATTAGGTAAAGAGATTTCTTCCCCTTGATTTGTTTTTAATTTCACAAAAAATAGCCCAATATCACTTATTCTTCCTTCTATGTCAAAATCCTTATCAATAATAGAAATGGTATCGTCTAATTTAACTGAATGATTAAAAAAGATTATGATTCCTGATGTGATATTTGATAAATGAGACCACTGCGCAAATAAGGCAATTCCTATAACTGTTAGCACAGAAGCCATAAACATAATTAATTCGGATTGATCTACTCCCCAAAAAGTTAGTATAAATAGTAAAGCAATAATTACAAGTATAATTTGAAAAAATTTCTTTATAATTTTTCCTCGTGTTTTTTGCAATAAATTTTTGGTAACGGTTCTATTAATTATTTTAATAATTAGTATTCTAATTAGAAAGAATAACAAAATTGTTATTACCGTTTCAAGTATTCTAAGTTCTATAAAATTCATTTAAATATGGATTATTGAATGGGTTTTTATAAGATTTGTTCGTTTGTAAAATTGGAGATTTTTAGGTTCGTTCAAATTTAAACAAATATTTTTATAAGATGTTAACTGCCTGTATTTTCAAATTCAAATATTATATTCCATTCATTATCAATATCTTTTCTGTTTTTAATGAAGTAAAATCCATTCTTTTCTAAAAGTCTTCTAGAACTCTCATTTTCTTTATGTGTGAATGCTTCAATTTTATCTAATTTTAATTCTTTAAAGCCAAAACCAATAATCATTTTTAGGGCTTCACTCATAATTCCTTTTCTCTGAAATATAGGATCTAAATCATATCCAACTTCTGCTATTTTATTGTTTTTAGAAAAATTCCACAAGCAGATTGTTCCGATAATTTTGGGATCATTTTTTAATGTTATTCCCCAAGAAATAGATTTATTATTTTCAAATGCGCCATTAATTTCCTTAATAAATTTAATAGCATCAGCTTTATTTTTAGTTTTCCTGTTTTCAGGTCTTTCAATAAATTTATTAACAGTTTCGTCGGAACGTAAGAATAAGATAACGTCACAATCAAGCTCTTCAATTTTTCTCAAAAAAAGTCTTTCTGTTTTTATTTCAGGAAAAGGTTTAAATTTCATCTAAGTTTTGTTGTTTTCAACTTACATTTATTGGTCCAAGGTATGGAAAGTTGCGCTGTATATGCGCCTAATTTAGCAAAAAAAACGAATAGAAGATCCGTGAGATACGAGCGTAGCAATTTTCGTAAATCGGATTCAGTTAGCATTTAATATTATTCTAAAAAGGGCTTTCAGCATTATTTATAACAACTCTATATCCGTCTATATCTTCAAAGGTTTGGGCGCCACCGTCCCAGTAAGGGTTGAAAGATTTTACTTTCTTAAATTTCGACTTAGAAATTCTGTCTATGGCTTCTTTGAATTCATCATTATTTGGAAGGTAGAATACGAGTAAATTTTCCAAAGTAGGTGCGCGACCTGCTTTTTCTTTTGAATGAGTAGTAAATTCCAAGTGAAAATGATGTTTTGGATGTCCTACCATTCTCCCGCTAAAATCACCGTGATTATCAAAACCACCTATTACTTCCAAGCCTAATCCTTCAGAATACATTTTTGTAATTTCTTCTAAATTATCAGTTGGTCTTCCAACTCTCATTATTGTATTTCTTTTTATCATTTTTTAATTTTATTGTTGTTAATAATTAGAGTCAGATTACTGTCACAAGGCTGTCGTAGTATTGACTTATTAATTGCACGGTAAAAGAACGGTTAATGTATATCTTTGCTCAAAATTAATATTTAAAGCTATAAGATAATGAATCCAGATACAATTAATTTAAGAGATCTAAAAAAAATGAGATTGGAGCGTCATTGGTCTCAAGATCAATTAGCAGAAATGAGTGGGTTAAGTATAAGGACAATTCAACGCATTGAAAATGGAGAAAATGCAGGTTTAGAATCGTTGAAATCTTTGGCTTCAGTTTTCGAAATCAATATTACCGATTCAAATAAGAAAGAAGAAATGGAACAGATAAGAAAAGAAGAGGAGTATGTTCAAAATCTGAAAGGGTTCTATAAACTTCTTGCGATTGCTATTTTTAGCTTAATAGTTCCGTTTATTCTTGCAGTTAACGATGCATCTTTTTGGGGTGTTTTTTTATGGATATTGCTTTCTTGGGGAGTTTTATTAGGAATATATTCTCTTAATATTTTTGATTTCTTTGGAAAAGAATGGAAAAGAAAAATGATCAAAAAGAAATTCAAAAAAAAGTAACGGTTTTTATAAGATTTGTGAGTTTGGAAAATCGGAGATTTTTCGGACGTAGCATATCGTTAGTTGAATGTT